>CAZTNJ010000168.1:0-5031 GCA_964614835.1 uncultured Ignavibacteria bacterium
TTCATATAGATCATTACTCCCTTGGGAATCGGATCGGCTTTATCAATTTTAATTAATCTTTTAATCATACCGCTTGACAATTTGGCCCCCTTCGGTAATAAATACATACCGCTTCCCGTGTAAATATCACAGGCGACAACCATTCCGGGTTCAAGATCGAATACTTTTGTTAGTACCACTTCATTTTTATCGCCATAAATAAATTGTTTTGCCAAGTCCAGTTCGATTATTTTTTTTACCAGTTGCGGGTCATAATATGATTCGGAATATTGTACGAGATGCGCCGCGGCATCACTAATCGATCGCACGCTTGGATAGCCTTTACTAAAGGCAATTTTATCAAAGGCATCGGCTATCCGAACAATTCGCGCTCCCAGGGGAATATTAGTTTCACGGAGGGCGTCAGGGTATCCGGTGCCATCATAATTTTCATGATGATGACGGATAATATTTCCAATATCCTCAAAACCGTCTATAAAAGATATGCAGCTTTGGCCAACAATCGGATGTTTTTGTATTTCTTCGATGTCACTTTTCGTCATTTCAAAAGGCTGTTTGTTGATAATTTTATCGGGTAATCCGATTTTGCCTATATCGTGCAGAAATCCCGCGACAACAATATCTTGGAATACCTTCGATTCTAGATTACATCCTTTTAACATTTGTCTGGCAAATCCTGCAACTCGTTGCGAGTGACTGCCTACTTCCTTAAAGCGAAGGTCAATAAGGGCCGAAAATGATTTAATTGTCTGCATAAAGCTTTTTAGGATAGCGTCTCTTTGTAGTTTAAGCTCATGCGTTTGGCTAGCCACTCTATCTTCCAAGGTAGCACTGAATATCTTTAATTGTTCATTTTGCTCTCGGGTTCTATTTAAGAGTTCCACGTTGTGGATTTTTAGCTCATAGAGATTCATAGATTCTTTTGCGCGGCTGATTAGCAGATCGTCATCCCAGGGTTTGTTTATATAATATTTTACCGCCCCTTCATTTATTGCTTCAATAGTGTCTTTAATGTCCGCATATCCCGTTAATAAAATCCTGATACTATCGGGGGCTATTTCCCTCGACAATCTAAGAAATTCAACGCCATTCATGCCAGGCATACGTTGATCCGAAATAATCAACGAATATCTTTTATTTCGAACCATCTCCAAAGCTTCAACGCCGCTATTGGCAGTATCAAGATTAATATTTATTGAACGAAACGTTCTGCTGAGGGCTTTTAGAATTCCCTCTTCGTCGTCGACCGCCAACACTTCGTGGTTAAAGTTATCTAACATATATTTTCTCATCAATCCGTATTAAAATTTACAATTGGACCGAATCTGCTATAATCGGAATAGGAAAATATTCCGATCGCTCCTGCCCCATTAGAAAGAGGGGTACAAATAACATATTTGTCTCCATTGTCCCCAAAGGGAAGACATATAACATCGCGGCTTTTAATGGCGTAATTAAGCGCCATATTGATATCTTTCGGAATAGAATCGCCAATAGGCAAACCTAACCCTATTGCATCGGTTGAAATAAAATCCTTTAAGTTAGAATTAATATATACAATAGTCTGACAAGAATCGATTCCTATAATTCCTACGGGAAGCATAGAAAGAATATTTTGCGCAATATTTAGAGCGCGATTATTGAGTTCCAGATCATGAGTCCGCGCGGCCACTTTTTCTTCTAACGTCGTTGCTAGTATTTGAAGTTCTAAGTTTCTTTTATGTAACTCTAAATATAATTTAGAGTTCTCCTTCTGTAGTTCGTATTGTTCTATGGCTCGTTTTATCGAGGTTAACAACTCTTGATCGTTCCATGGTTTGGTAATAAATCGATATACTTGGCCGTCGTTTATTGCTTCAACTACCGCGATTACGTCCGCATAACCGCTTAAGATCATCCTAATAGTATCAGGGTGCGTTTCCCGGATTTTATTTAAAAATTCCACGCCATTCATTCCCGGCATCCGATAATCAGATATCACCAACTTGATATCATGAGTTTTAATTATTTCAAGCCCGACTTCCCCTGACTCCGCAGTATAAACCATATAATCGGTATCTAAAAGTAATCGCTTTAATGATTTTAAAACATTCGGCTCGTCGTCGACTATAAGCAGAGAACGATTTTCAGGCATCCAATCCTCCAATCGGTAAAGTAATAACAAATTCGGATCCCTCACCTTCAATGCTATTTACATCAATAGTGCCGCCATGTTTTTTAACGATATCGTAGGATAAACTTAATCCTAAGCCCGTGCCTTTTCCGACCTCTTTGGTTGTAAAGAACGGTTCAAATATCTTGGATAAATACTTTTCGGGTATCCCGCAACCGTTGTCTTTTATCGACACAAATATATTAGACCTATCTGCCCAAGTTTTAATTTTAATCAGGCCGGTTTCGGCTTTGATTGCCTGCCCGGCGTTAACCAATATGTTCATAAATACTTGATTAAGTTGATTCGGTATACAATATAGATCGGGAAGCTCACCGAGTTCCTTCTCAATTTTGGCTTTATATTTAAGTTCGTTCCATACTATATTCAAAGTACTATTAATACCTTCGTTGATATCTGCGAGTACTTTGTTTGTTTGGTCGACTCTAGCAAAGCCCTTAAGATCGGCCACTATTTTTCTTACCCGGGTTGTCCCTTCTATGGATTCATTGATTGCATCTTCGAAATCTTTTAAAACCTCTTTAATATCAGCCCGGTTTGATTCCGGCAAAGAATCTAAAAATAAGCCTACCCTTTTTAAGTATTTCGCCATTGTATTCAGGTTTGAGTTAACATACCCAATCGGATTATTTATTTCATGGGCCACGCCGGCAGCAAGGGTTCCAATTGCGGCTAGTCTTTCTGTTTGAATGAGTTGTTCGCGATTTTTATGCGCGTCCGTGACATCTTGAGTTAAACCGACCACACCAACTATGTTGCCATTTTCCCCGAAAACTGGTACTTTAGATGTTGAAACCCACCTAGTATTCCCGTCTCCATCCTGGACCGATTCCGCTAAATTATTGATAATATGTTTACCTTTCATAACTTCCATATCAGCAGCATGAAATATCGCCGCTTTATCCTTGGGGAATATATCGTAATCAGTTTTCCCCAATATTTGGTCCTCGGGTAATTTAACAAACTTTATAAATGATTGATTAACAACCACGTATCTGTGCTCAAGGTCTTTGACGTACATAATCGCGGGTACAGTATTGATCATCGCGGAATACCTACTGACCGTTTTCGACAAGGTGGTTTGACTAGCTTGTAATTTTTTTTCATTATTTTGTCGAATAATTATCTGCCACCATCCCTGTGACAGCAATTCCAACTGTTTGACATCGATATCGGTATAATCATCTGCTTTATTCCCCACGCCAATTACTGCGACAACTGCTCCATCATCAAACACAGGTATTGCCAGGTGTTTCTTAATAGCAACATGACCGTCGGGTAAACCGCGCTTTAAGGGATTGGGGGCATCATAATTGTTCGTGAAAGTAGGTTTTCGTTGTTTTGCCGCCTCGCCCCATAAACCTACATCCTTTAAAGGGAAAACAAATTTCTTGTCTTTAACTCGACATAATTCATGAGCGGATTTTGAGCAATAATCAAGTGTGATTTTAGACTCATTTTCATCTACAAGCGCCAGATAACCGATTTTACTTCGAGTTACTTTTATTGCATATTCAACCACTGCCGCATTCAATTCCTCTTGGGATCTATTAACAAGGGCGTACATGTTTAACAGCGATTCCAACCGAATATTTGAACTAAGTATAAGTTCCTCGGCCCTTTTCCGCTCCGTGATATCCTCCATCATCTTTATGACAGCGACTATATTACCGTCATTATCCGTGATCGGAGATGCGATTATCCTATACACTATCGTTTCGTTATTAACGACGACACATTTTTCTGATTCATGTAATTTGCCATCAACCAAAGACTTATCGACAGGACAGTCACCGCAGACATGATCGCCGGGAGGGGTATTAAATTCCTTAAAACAAACCGGTTTATTTTCGATTTTTATATTCGGATACCATTCTATTAATTGTCTATTAATCGCTAAAATCTCCATGTCCGGGCTAATTAATGCGACTCCAATTCCAATATTGTCTACGACGCTCCTATATAACAGGTCTGTTTGAAATGAACTTATGTCAATTGCTTTTTGATCGAGAGATTTGATGATAGACAGAACTGAATCATGCCCCATATACCTAATTGGCTGTATAGATAAATCGACCTTTATAGGAGTTCCACCATTTCCTTTTATTAATAATTCATGGTTTACTATATACCCTCTTTTAGTTAACAGCGTGAGAATCTTTTCTCGGTCACTCGGATAATAGTAAAACTGACAAATGTTTTGCCCCAATAAGCTCCCGTGTTCCGCACCTAATAGGTTTTCAAATAGCTTATTTGTAAATAATATTATACCATCATTCTTGTCAGTAATAATTATAGGTAAGGGGATTATTGATACAAAATCACTTATATAGTTGCTAAGTTCAATCGATGTTTCACTTTCCGAGGATAAGCCCAAAAGGTTTTTTTTCGCGCTTATAGTATTTTGTTCTATTTTTGAAGCATCCATGTAAATCCCTCCCATCGATGCGAAAAATTTATATTCTGCGCTATAATAAATTGACTTAATATATTTACCCTTCCCCCTTTCTTACCTCGTTAGCATTCGGAAGATATAAAACAATATTAATGAGAAATTAATGGGTATGGCTATACCTACCCCGACGGGCCTAGGAAATTTATTTAAAAATATTTCTTATTTCCGGGGTTGATTTATTGGTTTTGGAATTCACACTTAGTTCTCTAAGGTACGCGCCTAAGTCTATATCTTTATGGGAAATACCGAGTTTGTATCGAATATGTTGTCTGATCTTATTGACCGTGGAGGCGGCAATGAGCAAATGGTCAGATATCTCTTTTGAATGAAGCCCATCTTTTAAAAGATGGCCAGACTGTTGACAAAGTAATTTGTTAGCAGTCTTTTTTATTGCGGGATTTTG
>CAZTNJ010000169.1:0-4917 GCA_964614835.1 uncultured Ignavibacteria bacterium
GGCCAGGATCACCGTTATACCCCTCCCAATAAATTCCGCCATCATCTGAATGCCAGACTGTGTATTCGCCCGAAATCTCCGCCAAAAGAAAAATACAGTCGCTATTGCCTTCTTTAACCGCCACATCAATCCCCGTATACATCGTTCCATGTTGAAGCAAGGACAAACCTTGCCAGGCGACGGGGTCGAGGCCCCCACCGCTATTTTTCCAAATTCCCTGGTATTTATAACAAACGTAAATCGGGGTCTCTTGAATGGTGTTTCCCGCGGCCGGATCGACACACACCGAATTGATGTGTTCGGCTGGTTCAAATTGATTAGCTATTTCAAGACTTTTCCATTCAACCCCGCCGTCGCTCGTAATCCATAACGTTTTTTGAGGAGCGTTATAGGTCGCCCCCGTAAAACATATTTGCGGGTTTGTCGGGTGCGTCGCTATGCAGGTAAACGCCTTGTCGCCGGGTTGGGAAGGCGTGGGATACCATTCAACGCCTCCATTTGAAGTATATTGAACATTTCCAGCAATACCTTCTTGTTCTGGAATAGTTGCGTACGCCCATCTCGAATTGTTTCGCGATGCACAAACATGTTTTGCGCCGCGTAAAGGATTAAATGGTTTTGTCCAACCATCAATTGGCGACGTACCGGTATATGTATAAATATATGTATCTGTTAAATCCGATGCCACCATATAGGCGTACATTGATGCCCCATCCCACCCTAGCGATATCCCCGTTACATCATACACATAGGATGGACCGTCCATCGATTGCCATTGCATATTCTGGCCTATAGCCAATGGAGCCATTAAAAGTAACAGCCCCATAATAATTTTAATTACCCTCATTGTACTCTCCTTGATTCATTAGCCGTTTACTACTTCAAATACATCACTTTCATCACGTTCTTATAATCCCCTCCATTGTTTTTAATGAAGTAAGCCCCCGATGGTATTGGTTTGCCCTCTGAATTTATCGCGTTCCATTTTATGGTAGATGTGCCTTTTGGATATTCTATTTTTGTAATGAATCGCCCCAAAATATCCGTAATATAAAGCTCGCCCGATTTCTCTGAACTAATATTTATCGATAACGTCGAATTGAATGGATTGGGATAGGCAGATAATGTAAAGGAAAAAGGATGGACGGTTGCATTGCTAAGTATATCTGATGAATCGGGTAAATAGTTCATGTAGTAAATATCACTGTAGTTGTTTCCAATGGTGTCATACTCATACCATACCAAATGAACAGTATCATTATTGCTGCTAATCCATGGGCTATACGACCAACCTTGTGTAAAGGTTAGTCTTTGAACCCTTTCCCACGTGATACCCCCATCTCTGCTTGAATTATAAAATATTTCATCGGCCCCGGTTGAAATATATTTCCTGTCTGACCAGACAGATGCCAACGATGTTCCTTGGAAAGACACGGAAGGTTCCTTTGAAGTATGCTCAGCTGTGACTTGTGTTTCGGATATCCATTGCGATGGGCTATCCCCTGAAATTCCAATAAATATGTCTCCGTAAAAGGCATATTGCTGATAGCGATAGTCCATATATCCCGCGGCTAATTGATTGGTTAGTTGATTACAAGAAAGACAAGGCAATAATGCCCAAGCTTGCTGAGCGGGCGAAATTAATATCGGGTCCGACCAATGATCCCCCTTATCATAGCTAACATAACCTACTATATGTGGTCCCCCGCCCAGAGAATCAACATTCGGATCCAATGCGAAAATAAGATTTCCGCCACAGTAATATAGTATATATCCTGACATTGAAGCATTTTCCTGTAAATGTGAAAACGTAATCAGGTTGCTCCAACTGAAACCACCATCGTTCGATTTCATGGCCTTAAAGGGCTTTAAACCCGTAGAATCTCGGGTGGTAGCGATGTATACTACAAATATAGTATCCTTGCTTACTGTTATGCCTAGGCTTTGCCATCTTTGACTGTCAATTGTATATTTATATATTGGAGTGCTCCAAGAATTTCCATTGGTTGATGATACAATCGCAATTGATTCGAGGTTGTTATCCATCCAACTTATCCATATTTTATTAGAATCTACAATTAAGTGGGCATATTGACCAAAGTGTCCGGCTTCAGTAAGGTCTATTATATTCCCCCAGGTTTGGCCATTATCGGTACTTCTAATATATGAAATTTGTCCAGCGCTTAGTGCCTGACTCCACACCACATGCACAGTATCATTCCTGGCCACCACTTGTGGGTTTATCTCATTCCCCCTATAAGTTAACCGCACCGGTTCCGACCAGCCGGCAAAGAGGGCACTATACGAAGTAAAGACAATTAATATGATTAGATACGGTAGCCGTTTCATCACCCATTCTCCATTAAGATAGTTGGAGTACAATCCCTACAATAATATATCATAAATTAACAGTTTGGCAATCCATTATTATAATAAATTTCTTTGTGTTTCGGGAACTATGATTCCCGAAACCACTTTATTCTCACCCCACCAACCACAACGCGATATTAAACAACAACAACAACGTGCAAACATCCGCGATTGCCAGCACTACCGGCCCCGATGATACCTTCGGGTCAATATGTAATGTTCGCACCAAACCGGGAATAATCACCCCCAGCAGGCAGGCGATTATTATAGAACAGGCAATCGCCAACCCCAGTGCCAGCGATATCGCTATTTGTCCTTTCCAGACAAAGGCGATTATGCCGATTATCGCGCAGCAACTTATTCCCAGAAGTATCGCCGGCACCAATTCCCGCCGGATAAACCGCCACATCAGCTTTCCCGGATTTCGCGAATGGCTGTACGATTGCAGCGCTAAAGTCATCGATTGCATCCCCACGCTTTCCGACAAAGCCAGCACCACCGGAATAAAAAATACCAGAAACGTCGCCAGTCCGATTACCGATTCGTAATTGCTCGAAATTACGGCGCATAACAGGCCGCCGCTGATATTGGCCATCAGCCAGGGAAACCTAATCCGAAAATTCAACCAGGGCGAAATCTTGCGCCCCAGCCGCAGATGCACGCCGATTATCTGAAAAACGTTATCGATTTCAGTCTTATGGGCGATATTGGTGGATTCCCCCGAAAACAGGGTGATATCGATGGTGCCCTGAAATTCGCCATCATGATTTACCACCGGTATTGCCATAAATCGACGCTCCAGCAGTATCTCCGATGCTTCATACAAACTGGCCGCTTCATCGATACTGACCACGTTGTTATCCATGATATCGCCGATTTTATATTCCGGCGGACTCATCAAAAGCCGCCTGACCGGCACTACGCCGACTAGCCGGCGGTCAATATCCACTACATAGAAATAGACGATCGCTTCTCTGATATCCTGTTCGCGAATCGATTCGATAGCCTCGCCGGCCGACTGGTCGGCATAGAGTACAGCAACATGCTGCTGGATATAATCTTTGACCGGGGCGCTTAAATCGATTGGCGTTTTCTTGGCTGATTCCATCTCCACCTCCATAACCGCGAGGATTACCAAATTATCATATTACATGATTTTGCCCTCGATATCAATCGGGGATAATAAAAAATTCAACTCGGAATTATTAAATTTCGCGATTACCCGAATTTTAAACCTTGGGGTTGTCAAATTTTGCCCTCCAAATAAATCTTGCCCGGCCTGATTCCACTAAGTATATTGAACCGGTTCACAGATTGGCGGTTTTGAAAGCCCTCTTGCGGCTACCGCTTGGTACATTGATATCTTATAGTTTAAATCCGAATCGGTGTAGTAGTTGGGAGGATTCAATGCTATTATCCGACGACAAAATTAAGGCGTTGGTTTCACGATGGGAAAATCAGGAACAGAGATTACGAAAAATCGCCGATGCAATCATGAAAGGAGAGGATTGGACAGCTCATCTGGAAGGCTTACCGTATCTGAACGAGCTGGAAACCTTACCCGGCGATAAATATCCGCGCGATTTGCGCGGAGCCAATCTTCGCCGTCATTTGCAGCCGACCCTGTCGATTGTTCCGGCCACCCCTGATGATGCTTCCAATATCTCGTATATCGTGCGCGAGGCGATGCTCAACAACACGCCTTTACGCGGCAAATCACCATTTCCGGTCGCGCCGCTTTCTCCCGATGATATCACGGCCGCCATGGAAAAGGGGAGCCGCTACTATATCGCCCTTCAGCTTGGCGAAGTTATCGGCGCCGTTCAGGTGGATTCGGGCAGCGAACTGAAACATAATACAAATAACGAAGTCTATTATGAGATTTCCAATATCAGTACTCTACCGGCTTGCCGCAATCAAGGCGTGGGCGGCGATGTTTTTGACGAAGCCGAAAAGTTCGTTCGTCAGGAGGGCAAACACAAGTGGGTGTTGATCAGAATTATCGGCGAACTCGGTTTTGAAAATTATTATCAACGCCTTGGTTATGTTAGAAAAGAAGTTTACGGCAGAAAACCGACCAAAAGCTCTCCCGCGTTTATGGAAGTGGTCATGGCCAAGAAACTGTAACTTTTCCGATACCGATCATTTAAGCCGTCCTTACGCTTTATCGAAGGGCGGCTTTTTTATGTTATCATTAAGGGGAAATGCCATTTTGCCGATAACCTGAATATGATTTCGCAATCGAAACAGCCGCCGGCCTTAAAACACTTCCCGTTTATCGTGGGAATAGTTTTCGGGCTTTGGGGACTTTATCTGGTAATCCACTTTATCGGACTAAGCGGAGTCGGCAGTATTTTCTCGATTCTGGTTGGGCTGGGTCTGACCGCAGTTGGAGTTGTCAGCCTGCTTTTGTTACTAAGACACCTGAAAGCCGATAAGCAAAGCTGACGGATTTTCCTTTTCTTTCAAATCCTATCATTATTTGTTTCCAATCGCTGACCGGTGGAGCTATAATTGATTATCATAAAATATTTATTTTTGCGAAAC
>CAZTNJ010000170.1:0-3266 GCA_964614835.1 uncultured Ignavibacteria bacterium
TTTTATTGAGACTTTTTCGCCAGTTGAGCGGCCTGGATTTTTTCGGAATAATAATCAGATTTTTTTGGCGTTTGAGATTTTTCGGCAAGGAAAAACAGCAAGAGCGCCAGTAATGCCAAAAAAACCAAAATAATATATGAAGGCTTACCAACTCGTTGCTTCATAATATCACCTCGCCGCCGGTAAATATCATAAGCAACATTCTGACCAATACGCCTGCCACAATCATTGTAGTGATTGTCTCTACTACCCCCTGACGTTCCATCCAATTAGCGATCAGACCCGGGATAATGTAACCGATTGATTGGAATTCCAACGAAAAATCCGTAGGCATATTAGCCGGATATATAACAAATAGCTCTTTGGAGGCCCACCCCAGACAAAATCCAACCATGATAATCATCACGGTGCGACGGCGGCCATAAACAAACATGTAATTCGATAAAAACTTAACAACCCAAAACGTAAACAAGGCGACTATGATGGTTCCCAATATCCTCAGGGGATGATGAATCATCAACGCCACGTATCCGGGTACAACCATCCCGCCAGCGGCTAACCCGAGGGTTTCGGAGAAACCCAAACTTACAAGTAGCCCCAGACCGATGGCCTGCATAACCAAGCTAGACTCAGGCAATCATCCTCCCTTTACTAACAAAATGATTTACGATTTCTTCACCAAGCCCCACTATATTGCCGATTCCGACCACCAGAGCATTCTTCTCGGTGATTCCGGCTATATAATTAAAAACCTGTTCGGCGGAATGACCGCCAAGGTCTTTGATATTGGCAGCGGGCAATCCGCAATGGATAGCTTTATGTACAAGCGCGCGGGTATATTCACCGCTTACAACAAAAAAATCAGCTTCCAACGACCTGGCAATAAATTCGCCAAGTTGTTCGGCTCGCTGAACTCTATCGCGGCGCGAGTTCACCAGCACAATGAGTTTCATCCCAGGCTCGCGATGAATATGCAACATATCCCAGATAGCTTTATAGCTGTCTGGATCGTTGGCGGCGAACGCGTTGACAAACTCCAGCGATTTGCCGTTTACCTGAATTGAAAATTTATGCAATACTCCGGGGTCCGGTTGAATCGAATACATCCCCTGTAAAGCTGTTTGCTTATCAATTCCATAATGGTCGCAAACCGCCAATGCCAGAGCTACATTGCTTTTGTGCTCCAAATATGAAAAACCTCTCATTGCATCATTATCAACAGTTTGCGGATCGATATATTTAACTTCACTATTCAATCTGGCGGCCCGGCGTTTGATTGTATCCAGAAATTGATATTCAGTTGTATAAACCAATCCTTTTTTGGGCAGCGAATTACATAAAGACTCAGCCACATCGGCCACCGTCGGCCCCATGACATCCAAGTGGTCTTCACGGGCATTGGTAAGTACACCCACGGTAGAACGAACCATCTGTTTTTCGGTAAGATATTGCAGGTCTGGCTGAACCGCCATACATTCGATTACTATATAATCCGCTTTTTGCGCCACCGCCTCGCGCACGACCCTAAGCTGTTCAATGATGTTGGCTTTGCCCACCCGATGGATGGGCTGTTCAACGCCTGAAACGCTTATAGTCCGGGGTTTTGTGCCGGTTGTCTTTATAAAAACGCGTTTTCCGGCGCCCTTTAAGCCCCCGCCTATGAGCCTCGTCACCGATGATTTGCCCCTGGTTCCGTTTACATGAATTCGGTTCGGAATTCGCCGAATATTAAAATAATGCCTCTGGTACTCAAAGAGTCCGTACGCAATCAGGATACCTAACAATAAAAAAACGAGCCACATACTACAATTACCGCACGGCTCCTCTCTACCCTCAGACTATATAATATATGACCTATAACAGAAATTGCAAATGCTTTTATACAATATTTTCCAAGCGGCTATTTATCCTGGGATAAGTCAAGCTCCATATTTAGACGATTATTGGCTTTTTCGTTGGCTTGTCTATCGCCGCCCGCGAATCCCCAATTCGGGCTGGTCAGGCGATTGATATTGCGCCAAGGTATCGCCTTATCCGGCCCGAAAAATCTCACGGTAGCTTGACGGTAAACCATTAACGGTATTTCGCCCGCTTTTGAACCCTGGTTGATTTGATAGACTATCACCATATCGGTATTAGGTTCAAACATATCGCTTTGAATTGTACCAGTACCGACTGGGATATCAGGCTCGATTAGGTCGGTGCGATTTCGGGAAACGTATCTGAATTGACCAAATAAACTCGAGTTAGGTTCAATATCTTGCGAACTGGTTGGCGCATATCCAGATAGGTTGACTCGATTCGAAGAATCCGAAATACCGGTGAAATTATTTGCCAGCGTTTTATTCGAGATCTCGTTACCAATATGAGTTGTTTGGGTACGATCTACCGGGCTGCTTATTGACGAATCTGGCGTTACACTTACGATTCCGCCACTTGATTGTTCCTGGATTGTTGAAACAACTTGTGATTTTTGATTCTCGCCGATAAGAAAACCCAGGCCAATAATCAGTATTACAGTAGCCACCATACCGAAAACCCGGAGCGGCGCTTTATATTCGGTGAAAAACAGCCAACTCCGCGACTTGACAGCCCTGGCTTCGTTTGTCGCTATCCGAGCCATGGTCCTCGCCGAGAAATTTTTCCAATAGTGGCTTTCCGGTGGAGCCAGGTCTAGTTTTCCGGCGATATGGTTTAATTTCTGAATGGCCTCATACTCCATCAAGCACTGGGAGCATTCGCTAATATGCTCATCCAGCCAGCGACAATCACCCAATTGTCCATCGAGGTAAGGACCAATCAATTTTTTATTCTTGCAGGTGCCCATTTTTTTTCTTCTCGTATTCTTTCAAGCTATTTTTAAGCCGATTGCGCGCCCGGAATAGACGGGACATGACTGTTCCAACGGAACAGCCGACGATTTCGGCGATTTTTTCATATGATAAATCATCATACACCCTAAGCATAAAAACCACTCTTTGCTGGGCCGGAAGCTCATCAAGAGCTTTCTGGAATTGCTGCATCTCCTCCTGATTAACTATCCGCGATAATTGGTCGGGGCTTTCCGGGATATTCTCCAGATATGTAAGGCGTTCCGGATTGTCTAAAGACACGGTAAAACTGGCGTGTTTGATATAATTAAGTACAAGATTAACCGTTATTCTGTATATCCAGGTGTAGAAACTTCTACCTTTCTGGAAACTTGAAAGCGCCAGATATGCTTTCACAAAACTTTCCTGCGCCAGTTCATCGGCAACATCGTGGTT
>CAZTNJ010000170.1:3276-4883 GCA_964614835.1 uncultured Ignavibacteria bacterium
TCGAAGAGCCAAATAGTATACCCTTTTCTGGTATTTCTTCACCAGGACCGCGTATTCCTTGACATCCCCAGCTAATATTCTCTCGATCACCGGGAAATCGTCATCTTTTGGTTCAAATCCCATATTGACGTTTCCTATGATATTATACAGCCAAACGGCGGTTTTATTCCCTATTTATTTTAGGGCCAAACCGAGGCGATTTACTAAATCGAATAGGATTATATCCTTACCGAGCCCGGCCGATTTAAGCTGTATTTCGCTTTCGTAAACCAGGTGGAGGCAATCTGTTATGGCGGTTACTGATACCTTACGCGCATGACGGGATAAATTTTCGGCCAGTTTTGTATTTTGAGGGTTCAGACCGAGAATTCTTATAACTAATGGTGGAGGGGCATTGTACAATTTTATCATGTTAAGACGAAGGAAATATTCTTTTAATCTATATAATATAGAACCTTCAGATTCCTTTGATAAAAGTAGATAATGTAACAGGGTAAGGGCCCCTGCGATATCGCCGCCAACGATTTTTTCCGGTAAATCGGATATGGTTCCGGACAAACCAGCGCCGCACATTTCGGCAATATCGGCTTTTTGAATAGGTTTGTTGTCTTTTTCGCCAATTGCCAGCTTGGCAACTTCTTGCTCAAGCCGTCCGGGATTGCAACCAACAGATTCAACAAGATATGCGGCAACTTCTGGCGAAATTTGGGTTTTTTGCGTCTGAGCCGCATTGATAACGATTTCAACCGCCTTATCTTGAGTTATCTCGTTGAAAGCGATACAGGCTTTTGCATCTTTAAGAAGCGTTTTGAATAGCTTTTTCCGGGAATCGGTTTTCTCCGAGGTCATGGCTATTGTCGTATAGTCCGGAATTTTGGGAATAAATCTATCTAAAAGCTCCTGCCCTTTTGGCGAAAGTTTATCGATATCGCGAAGTACGACTACCCGTAGCGGAGAGGCAATCGGCGCGGAACAGGCAACATTAATGAGAGTTGCAACATCCAAACCGCGTGCCGTATAGTAATTGCAATCGAAATCTTCATAACCGGACATTACAATGGCACGGACAAGGTCTTTTACTCGATTCCACTTGGAATATTCGTCGGTGCCATGAAACAAATAGTACCGTTTGAACTTAGCAACAGAACTCATATTGGCTCATCTATAATTTAATCATTCAATGAACCGGGGCGCAAGGTTCTTTCTGATGCTCCCCGCGCCCCAAATTACGCTTTCCTTGTTTGGAAGATAGCTATCTAATCAAATTCATTTTCCTGATCGCAATATTGGCCGGTGTTTTGATGACATAAAAATAGACTCCGGATGATACCTGCATCCCGCTATCATCGCGGCCATCCCAAACAACCGAATACTGGCCGGCGGACGCATAACCATTGGTAAGTGTTTTCACTTTACGCCCCATTACATCATATACGATCAGGCTGATTTGTCCATCGTTCGCGATTTCGTATCTAATCGTGGTCGAGGGATTGAATGGATTGGGGTAATTACGTGACAGATAAAAATTCCCGGTAAATATTTGTAAAAAATAACCCAAATAATTTTGTTTAAATAGTTAAAAAAAAAATTTTACCTTAAAAAAATTA
>CAZTNJ010000171.1:0-4879 GCA_964614835.1 uncultured Ignavibacteria bacterium
CACTACCAAAGTCGGCCAGAAAGCCACTTTGGTCGGGCTTACCCAACAGGGAAGAGCTCTCAACCGCGTCTTGATAGCCGCCGCCGTAAATATAATTGAATCCGATCGCCAGATGACCGATATCGCCGTGGATAGACTTCTGGCTGAAGCCACCACGCTTTTCCCTAATAGCGGCAGCCGCTATCGTAATGATAATGATTTCTTAGAAACACTATCAGCCCAACTCGGGTTGGCACGCGCCGCAATCTGGAATAAAGATAAGCGAACGCAAATAGCGCTGGGGTTGGAACAACGGACTTTGTCGGATGAACTCGACAGCCTGCAAAACATCTTTGTCGAAAAAACTGAACTCGATCAGCCTTTTGATATAATCTACGAAATTTATATCGCTCAGAATAAACGATTCCTGTTCGGTGTGATGCCGCTCGACCAGAAGCGGTTTTTGTTTATGGTCTATCCCTGGGAAATCGGCCAGTATTCCAATTATCGGTTATCGCTGTCGTATCTGCTGAACCAGCTTTCGCGCGAGGCCGGAATCGAGTATATCCTTTTGCAAAACCTCGATGGGATAGTGTTCGCCTCCAAGCAGATTTCCCAGATGACCCGTATCCAGGATGATCCATTTCTCAACAACGCCTTGTCCGTCGATTCGGCGCTGACGCGAATCGTGGCATTTCAAGATCGGGAGGTGCTGGAAATCGCGCAGAAATTCGATTCGGGCGGCGAATTCAAAGGGCTGTTCCGTATCGGTTTGTCGATGTACGGTTATCGCGAACTGACCGCCAATTTCCAAAAACAGGTCTGGCTGATGGTGGCATTTCTACTGATTCTTGGTTTGGCGGCTATCGCTTTGATTGGCAGCTATCAGAATCTCAAGGTAGCCCACGAATCGCTCGATCGGGCACAGGCGATATCGCAATCGCTTCATGATTCTATCGCGGGGGTCGTCATATCGATAGACGAACATCTGAAAATAACCACCGCCAATTCGCTGGCGCGAAAATATTTTGGTCTGCCCGAAGGGATACCTCACGGCTGG
This sequence comes from uncultured Ignavibacteria bacterium, assembly GCA_964614835.1. Taxonomy (GTDB): domain Bacteria; phylum Zixibacteria; class MSB-5A5; order UBA10806; family 4484-95; genus JAAYTW01. The sequence continues at coordinate 1,040 of CAZTNJ010000171.1, forward strand.
GATTACAATCGCTATTTTGGCGATGATGTGTTTAAAGCGAAAACAGTACTAAACGAACGCCGCCCGCTGACATTCGAAACCGCCATCAATTATCAGGGCGCACCGATTCAATTACTAGTGTCATCCAACCCGATTTTCGACGACCGGGCGAGATTGTCGGGCGTGATGATTGTGGCGCAGGATATTTCGGCGCGAGTGGAATCCGAAAAGCAATCGGCCCATTCCCGCAGACTTATCGAATTGGGCAGTCTGGCGGCAGGGCTGGCTCACGATATCAGAAATCCGCTCAACGCAATCGGGATGATTATCCAGCGCCTTCGGGGCGAAATTACAGTCGAATCGGGCAAGGAGGAGTTTACTGAATTCGTAAACACGCTTGATTCCGAACAGAAGAAGCTGAATTTGCTGGTCGAGAAGATACTTCAGGTGGCACGTTCTGCCAGTCCTCATACTGAATTGCTGGATATCAAACCGCTTCTGGATGAAATTATCGAACTTTACAAATTCGAAGCAAACGCCCGCAAAATAGAAATTATCGCCGATATCGAACCGGGGAAAGTTCAGCTTATCAAAGAGTCGTTTAGCGGGATAATATCCAATCTGCTGAAAAACGCTATCGAAGCGGTCAATCATGATGGGCGAATCGAAATTAGATCGCTATTCGATAATCAGGCGAAACGTTTGATTTTAAGTATAAGAGATTCCGGCCCCGGTTTATCCGATGACCAAAAGAAGAATCTGTTCAGACCGTTTTACACCACCAAACCGGGCGGTACCGGTTTGGGATTGGCCACCGCTCACAAGGCCGCGGTCGATCACGGCGGCGATTTAAAAGTCGAATCGAAAGTCGGCGGTCCTACTACTTTTATAGTTTCGATTCCTCTGAAAGGATAATATGCGCATTCTCGTCATCGATGATGAACAAAGCCAGCGAAATCTTCTGGCAGGATATTTAGCCAAACAGGGGCACGAGGTCCGTCAAGCGGGTTCGGGACCGGAAGCGTTAACGCTTTTGAAACAACGCGGTGTCGAAACCGCGATCACCGATATGCGAATGCCCGATATGGATGGCCTTACGCTTTTAGAGCAGATAAAGAGCCAGTATCCGGAAACGCAGGTGGTGGTAATTACGGCTTTTGCTACAGTCGAAAACGCGGTCACCGCCATGAAACGGGGGGCGGCCGATTATCTATTGAAACCGGTTAATCTTGAACAATTAACGCTGATACTGAAAAAAATCGAAGATAATCTTAATCTGGTTGCCGAAAATCGCTATCTAAAACGTAAGCTGGAATCAGTCGATTCATTTCCCGACATGATTGGCCAATCGGCGGCATTCAAAAAGACTCTGGCCGATATTTCGCAGGTTTGCCAATCCGATACCACCGTCTTGATTCGCGGCGAATCGGGCACCGGCAAGGAATTAGTGGCGCGCGCGATTCATTCCGGATCAAAACGCAAGGATGGGCCGTTTCTGGCGGTCAATTGCGCGGCCTTGCCGGAAACGCTCTTGGAATCGGAGCTGTTCGGCTACGAACGGGGCGCGTTCACCGGCGCCCAGAAACGCCGAATCGGGCGTTTTGAACTGGCCAATAGGGGAAGCCTGTTTCTTGATGAGATCGGCGATTTGTCGCTGGCGATGCAGGTGAAACTTCTGCGCGTGTTGGAAACCCGGTCGTTCGAACGGCTGGGCGGTTCGGAAAACATCAAGCTCGATATCCGCTTGATAACCGCCACCAATCGCAATCTCGAAAAGAAAATCGCCGATGGCAGTTTTCGGGAGGACCTGTTTTTCCGGTTGAACGTGATTCCGATAAATCTTCCGCCATTAAGAGAGCGCAAGGATGATATTTTGCTTCTGGTCGATCATTTTATAAAGAAATTCGCCGCCAAATCTGATAAAAATATCAAAGGTATCACGCCTGAAGCTAAAGATATCCTGAGCAATTACAACTGGCCCGGAAATATTCGCGAACTGGAAAACGTAATCGAACGGGCGGTCGTGCTCACCCGCAACGAAACGATCGACAAAGCCGGTCTGGGCGGATTGACCAACGCCGCGAGTTCAGCCTATGTCGGCGGCGATTTGAATCTTGAGAGTATAGAGAAGAAGGCGATACTAGAGGCGCTTCGGCAGAGCCAAGGGAAACTTATCGAAGCGGCCGGGCTTTTAGGGATTCATCGCAATACACTGAGATTGAAAATCAAGCATTTCGGGATAGAATCGGTTGAGTAGGTCATGGTTCCGAATCCGGCAACTACCGGATGAGAAACCAGACAATAATCTATGCAGACCAGTAAGATATAGTTTTTTAATTAGTATTAGTGTTCAGATATTCCCGCAACGCCCGTAGTTTCGCTTGCGCCAATTCGAAATCGGGATATAACTCCACCGCCTTGGCCAGAGCCCTTTCCGAACCCCGCAGGTCACGAAGCTTCCCTAAAGTCAGAGCATAATTATAATAGTAGAGAGCGTTGGTGCTATCCAGCGCGATTGCCTTTTCGAAAGTGGTTTTTGCCTCATCGAGTTTGCCGGTTTGGTCGTACGCCAAAGCCAGATCGGCTATAGCGTCGGCATCATCGGGAATAAGCGCCACCGCTTTATTAAAATAAGCCAGCGCTTGAAGTAATTCCCCTTTGCCCACGCTCAATAATCCCAGTTGATAGAAACTTCTCCCGCGAATTTTCTGCGGATTGTATCCATAGGGAAGACCCGCCGAATAGATGTCCGATAAGTCATATTCCGATACGATATCCTGTCCGGATGATGTTGCCGCGAATCGGAAATTGATTTCCGCCGAATCGGGCAGGCCAGCCCTCTCCTGGTACATCGCATAGTAGTATCGCGCCCCGATATCATCCGGGAACGCTTTTATCATCAGCAGGCATGATTGTTCGATCAATTTTAGATTGTTCGCGCCAAATGCCGCTAGAATCATATTAATGTAAGACTCCTTATAATTGGGAAACATCGACGCCGCCGTATCGGCGATAGCGTAGGCCGCGTTAAAATCGCCGCCCAAGCGTTTTAGCAGCGACCGGTTGTTGTAGGCTTTCCCCGATGGCCCGCAGCAGGCGATTTCCTCCTCGAATTGTTGCCGCGCCGAAGCTGTGTCGCCTTCGTAGAAAGCTATTACCCCCATATTAGTGTGGGCGTGCGGCACGCATTTGCCCAAGCTGGCGGCTCGCTGGTATTGCTTTTTTGCCTGTTCATAATTGCCTTTTTTTAGAAATATGTTACCCAACGAATAATAAGCCTGGGCGTCGGATTTATCGTGGGCATTATAGAAATTTGTCCAGCAGAAAATCCCGGCCAGAATAATTCCGAAGATAAGTAATAGACCAAGGCGAGACTTACGATTTTTAAAGGCGGAATAGATTTCGAAAATTACGTAAGCGCTGGTCAGGCTTAATAAGGGTAAAACTGGAAGCCTGAATCTGTCTGTCACGAAATAGGCGATAACGGTCAGCATATAACCGAATATCATGAATGGAATTATCCAAAACCGTCTGTCTTTGCGGAAAAGTGTCAGCGCGCCAACAAGACCAACCGGACCAATTAGGGCAAAAAGATAAATTGGATAAAATCCCAGCCCAATATATCTGCTTATGAAAAACAAGCTGTTATTGTTCGATATTTCGAAATAATTCCAGAAAAGATATAGCTTTTTGATCTGAAACTTAATTAAATGGAGGGTATAGCCCCAGATAATTTAAAGCGATTTATAATTTATTAAAAAACACACAAAAAATAACCCCCTTTACAATTAAAATGGGGCCCCCGGCCCCCGCCGAAGGCGGGGGCTGGACTGAAGCCGCCGCCAGGCGGCGAAGGAAGAT
>CAZTNJ010000172.1:0-4867 GCA_964614835.1 uncultured Ignavibacteria bacterium
CACGATGGGGAATATGTTTTTCGTATTAGCCTCAATTATAACCTCGGTGAAAGGGGAGAACCCGACCGAGGCGGCCTGGTTGATTATTTTCGCGGCCTTTTTCGATTTTTTGGATGGATTGGTCGCGCGACTATCGGGGAGTTCATCGCGATTCGGGGTAGAGTTGGATTCGCTTGCGGATATAGTTTCATTCGGGATGGCGCCGGCGGTGTTGCTTTATACATTTAAAATGATAGAATTCGGCAATTGGGGATGGCTTCCGGGGTTCGTATTTATATCGGCGGCTGCGTTTCGTCTGGCGCGATTTAATCTTACGGCCAAGCTGGAATCAAAAGGCAATTTCATAGGTATGCCGGTACCGGCGGCGGCGGTCGCGCTGGCATCGTTTGTGATATTTTGCCAGGCGATCTGGGGGGAAATTCGGTTGGACCGGTTCCTGTTGATTATGGTGATAATGTTTTCGGCTTTGATGGTTTCGACTATCGAATACGAGGCAATGCCAGGTTTCGATTTTTCGAAACGACGAAATCGAATTAAGATGCTTATGCTGGTGATTATCGGGATAGGTTTAGTTGTCAGGACAAGATTAGTGCTGTTTCCCTTGTTGGCAATTTATGCTTTATCGGGAATAGTAAAGTTCGCGGTCTTATTAGTTAGTAATAACGTCCGCAAAGACCTGACCCAACCGAAAAATCTCTTTAAAAAAAAACAGGATATAGAATAGAAACGGTTGAAGATGGCTAATCATACAGTAAAGGTCGAAGTCAGACTCAAGGCCGGCGTACATGACCCACAAGGAGAAACTATCAAGCACGCTCTGGCGAATCTTGGGCACTCGGGAATCAAATCGATAAGTACAGGAAAGGTGTTTATAATTGTATTGGAAGCGGAAACGGCGGATTTGGCGAAACAAGCAGCCCGAATCTACGCCGATATACTTCTGGCGAACCCTGTAATCGAGGAATTTTCGGTGGAGTTGATTTCGTGAAATTTGGAGTAATTGTATTTCCGGGATCGAATTGCGATTTTGATTCGTATCACGCAATCAAGACTGGCGGATTCGGAGATGTTCGCTATATCTGGCATAGGGAATCGGATTTAGGGGATTGCGATACGGTGATTTTGCCGGGCGGGTTTTCTTATGGAGATTATCTTCGGTCGGGGGCGATAGCGCGTTTTTCGCCGGTAATGAAGGCTGTGGTCGATTTCGCCAAAAAAGGCGGCACCGTTATCGGAATTTGCAACGGATTTCAAATTTTGCTGGAAGCGGGGTTGCTTCCGGGGGCGATGCGTCGTAATCAGGGGATGAGATTCGTGTGCAAGACTGTGTATCTGCGGGTTGAAAATCGGCTGACGAAATTTACAGGCTGTTGTCCGGATGATAAACCTCTGGAGATTCCCATAGCGCATGGCGAGGGAAATTATTTCGCGGATTCGCGGACATTGGAAGTTTTGAACGAAGAAAATCGGGTAATATTCCGATATTGTGATAGACAGGGAGACATCGGAGAGGAAAATAATCCGAATGGTTCTGTCGATAATATCGCCGGAATAATGAACGAAAAAGGTAATGTTTTGGGAATGATGCCTCATCCGGAACGCGCGTGCGAGATGATCCTGGGTTCTCAAGATGGCCGTTTTATATTTGAATCAATAGCGCGGAGTTAAATGATGAAAAGACGGGAAGTGATATTTTTGACGGTAGCGCTTGTTTTGGGCGCAGTGATTGGCGGGCTTTTAGGAGAAGTATTCGGATCATTTTTGCCGGAAGGGGCTGTTAAAACATTATTTACGCAGTCAATTAATATCGGGATAAAGCCTTTTTCTATTGAGGTTTACGCACTGAGCCTGACTTTTGGGCTGATGGTAAAAATTAATTTTGTTTCCGTTTTAATGATAATTGGAGTTATAATATATTTTAGATGGTGGTATTTATAATACCGGAAACGAGGTATTTTATGTCTGACATAATTCTTTTAGGTTCAGTCGGCCCAACCGAAATCATAGTAATATTACTTTTGATTCTAATTTTATTTGGGTCGAAACGGATTCCCGAAATCGCGCAGAGCTTGGGTAAGGGAATAAGGGAGTTCAAACGATCGATGAAAGAAATTGAGGCGGATGTCGAAGCGCCGCCGAAACAAACGACGAATCAGCCGCCGAAAGAAACGACCGACAAGAAAGACGGAAATCTAAATGGCTGAGACGAAGATAGTTTTCACCGAGGATGATATCAAGAATATCGCCAGGGTCCTTAACGACGCCGAAGTCAACAAGTATCAGGATCACTGGCGGATCAAGATAGTCAATAAACAGGAAAGGCGTCAGTTATCGGTGGAAATCTATCCACACGCGGCATTATCGGAAAAAAAGCAAGGGGCGTTGATCGTGGTTTACGCCAATAACAGCCACCTGCAACTTCACTGTTGCCGCGGATTCGTGGTTTCCGAGGAGTTGGGCGAAGTCACGTTTGTTAGCGATGCCGATAAAAAACTTTCGGGGCTGGTAATCGAACGAGAGGCCGCCTGTTCACTTTATGCCAATGCCGATAAGGATCTGCTTTCGGGCGATTTCACCAAGCTGGGCGTGGAAGTGATGTTATCGGGGGTGGCCTTGTCGCTGGCCGAGGATCTGCTCGATAAGTCCGAGTAGGGGGGCGGTCCGTAACAAGTCCAGCCGAGAAAGTGTTTGAAGTATCCTGTCGTTTAATCTTGACTCATAAATATTATAGGGCTAATTTGGGATAGGATAATATTCTGACGGGTCATGCCTGCCTTTGGCCGGACTACGACCTTACAGAACGAATGGATTCTCCGTAGGGGCGCAGCATGCTACGCCCCTACGCGAGCAATAGTTTGAAATCAAGTAAGCGGATTTTTTAATTAACAAGCGAGAATACGATGGACGAGAAGATGCCTTATTCGGAAACGGTGATCGATCATTTCATGAATCCCCGCAATATGGGGGAGATGGAAGACGCCTCGGTAGTGGCACAGGTCGGCAGCCCGGTTTGCGGCGATATGATGAAGCTCTACCTGAAAATCGAGAACGACAAGATAGTTGACGCGCGGTTCAAGACATTCGGCTGCGCGGCGGCGATAGCGTCATCATCGATGCTAACGGAAATCCTCAAAGGAAAAACATTACAAGAGGCGTTGGAAGTCACCAATGGATTTGTGGTGCAAGCCCTGGGGGGACTTCCGGAGGCGAAAATTCATTGTTCGGTGATGGCCGAAGAAGCGCTCAAGGCGGCAGTGGCCGAGTGGGAAACCAAACAGCGGGAAAAGAAGTAATTGATGTTGTAGGGGCACAATATATTGTGTCCGTAGGTTGAAATAGGGATTGTCGGGTTTCTCTCCGGCAGCCGCCGGATCGAAAGGCCGACCTACGGGATATGATTCGGACGCCTTGAATGGCGTCCCTACGGGAATTTGGGCGAATGCAAGTCGCCCCTACGCGAGATAGGCGGTTCGCGAACCGCGCCAAGAGGATATAGTCGAAACCGTCCGGCAGTTGCCGGATTTCGACCTACAGGAGATGGCAGAACCGCTGAAGGGTTCTGCCCTACAAGAAAACACATGAATTACAATAAGGCAAACCTTCCGGAAGAATACCGTCTGGCCGGCGAGGACGAATTGAAACGGCGAATCGCCGCCAAACGCAAAGAATATGGCGACAAGCTGGTGATATTGACTCATCACTACCAGCGAATCGAAATAGTCGAATTTCACGATTATCTGGGGGATTCGTACGCGCTGGCCAGGGATGCTTCGCGGCAAAAAAACGCCGAGCATATCATATTTTGCGGGGTGCGGTTCATGGCGGAGGCGGCCGATATCCTGACCGCGCCATACCAGAAAGTGTATCTGGCCAATCCCACGGCGGGGTGTCCGATGGCGGACATGGCGCCGACCAAAGCGGTATATGATTCGTGGGAAGTGATCGAATCGGTTATCGGAAAAGATGCGGTAATTCCGCTTTCGTATATGAATTCATCGGCGGAGTTGAAAGCGTTCACCGGCAAAAACGGCGGTCTGATTTGCACATCGTCAAATGCCGACGCGGCGTTCGACTGGGTTAAAAGCAAAGGGAAAAAGCTGTTCTTTTTCCCGGACCAGCATCTGGGGCGAAACACCGCCAATAAAAAAGGAATCCCCAAAGACAAAATTGTGATGTACAATCCGGCCAAAGAAAACGGCGGGTTGACGATTGATGAATTCAAGCGCGCCGAGGTGATTTTGTGGCAGGGGCATTGCCATGTGCACACCAATTTTAAGCCTGAGCACGTGGTCAACATGCGGCAGGATTATCCGGGGGTGAAAGTGGTGGTTCATCCGGAATGCACCGAGGAGGTGGTAGCGCTGGCCGATTCGGTGGGATCGACGGCGCATATCGTGAAATATGTGGAGCAGGCGCCGGCGGGTTCGGTAATCGCTATCGGCACGGAGATGAATCTGGTGCATCGGCTGGCGGTGACTTCGCCGGACAAGAAAATAATGAGTTTGGGCGGCGATTACTGCACGATGTGTTCGAATATGTTCAGAACATCGCTGAACGATTTATGTTTCACGATAGAGAATTTCGATAAGGCGGATTTGGTGAAAGTGCCGGAGGACATAGCTTCTGATGCAAAACTTGCGTTGGAAAGGATGTTGGAGGTGGGGAGATAGGGGGATCGGGGATCGATGATTTTTATACGGGGCTGATTTAATTTAGGCACGTTTCATATATTAATTTGTGCGCGGCACGCGTTCCAGCGTACCCGTCCCAAAGAGAGAAGAGGCAGGCGATGGGGCGGGCGAATGCAATTCGCCCCAGACTGATGACAAAAGGGTGTTTTTCGGACGCCCTTTGTTTTTTTATGATT
>CAZTNJ010000173.1:0-4841 GCA_964614835.1 uncultured Ignavibacteria bacterium
TTGTATGGGATGGGACGGATAACCAAAACATGTCTGTGCCATCGGGTGTATACTTCGCCAGAGTAAAATCATCAGGAATCGGCAGCGGGGCAAAGTTGCTTCTTCTTAGATAAAAGGGATATAATACTGGATGCTGAATCAAGTTCAGCATGACATATACCGGTCTATTATAGCAAAATATTGACCTCTGTCATTCTGACGAAAGTCAGAATCCAGGATTAAATTCTGGATACCCGCCCGCGCGGGTATGACATCCTACCATTTTGCCAGTAGAATCCAAGCGTTGTCATTCTCGCGAAGGCGAGAATCTTGATATTCTGTAAGTGCGACTCCGCCTATGGCGGATCGCCCGGGCAAGTGCAAGACTTGCCCCTACGGGGAAATTGTCGGGTTTCTCATTTCCCCGCCTATGGCAAATCATTCGAAACGCCGACTTACTTTGGATCAACATATTTGTGTACGGCAGATGTCCACATCTGCCGTTATGTATTATCGCCTATCCCGGCAGTTGAGGGCAACTGCCGGGCACTATGAGTAGAAAATGACGCGGCCCTAATGTAAAATATAATTGTCAAGACCACAGGGGTCTTGACCTACAAAATTCATAGAAATTCGCATATTCCCATTGACTTAATCGCCTAATCCCATATTATTCCCGCCTATGGAATTACTGTTCTGTTTCGGTTTCATTATCCTGCTGATCCGTTTCAAAATCCCGGTCGGGGTGACCCTGCTGGCCACAACCCTGTTGCTTTCGGTTCTGGAATTCGGATTCGCGATAAAAACAATCCTGCCGCTCTGGCAAACCTTAAAGGACCTCGAGACCTGGAAATTTATCGGGACAGTGGCTTTAATTATCACTTTCGGCGAGGTTATCGCGCGAGCGGGATTCACCGTGAAATTGGTGGCCGCGCTCGAATCGTTTTTGAGTCCGAAAATGATCGCCCGAATCGCTCCGACATTGATAGGGCTTCTGCCGATGCCGGGCGGGGCGATGGTATCGGCTCCGATTATCGCCGAACTCACCAAAACCTCTCCGGATATCAGCCCCGAACGGAAAACCGCCGCCAACTACTGGTGGCGTCATGTCTGGGAGCCGGTCTGGCCCTTGTATCAATCGGTGATTTTAGCCGCCGCCATGTTCGGTACCAGTATTTGGAAAGTTGCCGCCATGACTTTGCCGATAAGTATCGCCGCCATAATTTCCGGCACGCTTATCGTATCGCTGCCATTGTCTAAGAAACATAACGAGAAAATCAAGATACGACATACGCTTAAAGCGTTACTTTATTGTATGTGGCCGGTAATTTTAATCGTATTGGCCAGCGCCTTATTGAAAATCGAATTGATCCTGGTAGTAATAATTATATTCGCTCTTTTTCTCATTTTCAAACAAACTGATTTAAAAACAATCTGGAATAGTTTCCGCGAGGAATTTTCCTGGGATATCGCGGTGTTGTTTATCGGGTCTTTGGCTTTGATGAAAATAATCATGGCGGGGACAGCCGCCACGAACTTGATAGCGATCCTGCAGGACTGGCATATTCCAGTCGATTTCGTGGTATTCGCGTTGCCGTTTTTGATTGGGCTTCTAACAGGGTTGACATCGGCGTATGTGGGGGTGGGATTCCCGATCGTGATTTCGCTGTTCCCGCTTGTCGGCGGCACCAGTTCGGGCGCGTTAATCGGATTTGCGGGTGGGCTGATAGGGATTCTGGCCTCGCCGGTACATCTTTGTTTGGTGCTGACTAAAGAATACTTCAGGGCGAAATTTAAGGGTATTTATTATATCCTTATTCCCGCCATGGGATTGACCGCCGCCCTGATTTTCCTTTATAAATATATTTTGGCGATGTTCATTTAAGCCTAATTTATATCTGCCGATATGGTTAATATAAAGGAGGTCCGTTATGGGCGATTTGACTCTAATCAGTTTGTCGGTCGGCATGATAATAATTTGCTGGGTATTGATGAGGATTAACGATAAAATTGATAAACATATCAAGAAGTTCAAGAAATTCGAACAGGCTTTGGTTAAAAATTCTACCGGCAATCTCCCGATTGCTAATCAAACGCCCAATCCGGCCAAACGCGATATCCCAATGGCGGCCACCTCGATGGAGAACCGGACCCAGGGCGTGCATATAGTCGCTAATTCCAAGAAGTAGGCCGCTAAATCCGGGCTGCCCGATAGTTTACACAATAAATATAATCCATATTGATAATCTGTGAAATATTTAAAATATCATTTGACTTTTATATGACTATGTGGCTATATTGCCACATAAGGAGATAGTATGACAAAAGATCTGCAACAAGCCGAATTAAAGGCGGAAGTGCTCAAGGCGCTGGCCCATCCCACGCGCTTGATGATTGTCGAATCGCTGGCCAAAGGGGAACGATGCGTCTGCGAACTGAATGAATTATTCGAGGCCGACCATTCGACCGTGTCAAAACATCTGGCGATTTTAAAACAAGCGGGTCTGGTCAACGACCGCAAAGACGGGCTGAAAGTGTATTACAGTCTGGAGTGCCCCTGTATTTTAAATTTCATCAAGTGTATTACTGATGTGATATTATCGAGGGCCAGAAAGGACCTCAAAGTGTTGAATCGATGAGACAATGTTGGAGCCCTGCGTGTCAAAAGATATTAAAAAATTTCTGACTATTATTGCTGTTTTTTTAGCTGCTTATTTCTTGCCCGTTGGCGAAACGCCCGCCGGATTCAGGTTTAAGGCGGCGCTGATGGAATCGATGGCGATGCTGAACGATTATGCCCGTCAGCATGTGCTCCTTTGTTTGGTACCGGCATTTTTTATTGCCGGCGGAATATCGGTATTTGTCAGTCAAGCTTCTGTTATCCGGTATTTTGGGGCCAAAGCCAATAAAATACTGGCCTATTCGGTGGCTTCGGTTTCCGGCACGATTTTGGCTGTCTGTTCATGCACGGTGTTGCCGCTGTTTGCCAGTATCTACACCCGGGGAGCCGGTATAGGTCCGGCTACCGCTTTTTTGTATTCCGGCCCGGCAATTAACGTCTTGGCGATAATTCTTTCAGCGCGCGTTTTAGGAGTTGAAATAGGAATCGCTCGAGCTGTCGGGGCGGTGCTTTTTAGCGTAATAATAGGCCTGACCATGAGTTTCATATACCGCAAAGAGGAAACGGCTAAAACCGAGGAAAGCGAACTGGTAACGGCCGATATTGAAAAACCCGCCAGACCGCTCTGGAAAGACATTATCTTTTTTGCTTCGATGGTGGGAATTTTGGTGTTTGCCAACTGGGCTAAACCGGGCAATTTCGATAACTCAATCTGGTTGAGCATTTTCAATATCAAATGGTTTGTGGTCGGCGGTTTCGGACTGGTACTCATATACAGTATCGGCAAGTGGTTTAATAAAGAAGAATTGGTCGCATGGGTTCGTTCAACCTGGGAGTTTGCCCTGATAATCTTACCGCTGCTGTTTTTTGGCGTGCTGGTCGCGGGGCTGCTGTTTGGTCGCCCCGGTCATGAGGCTCTGATTCCGTCATCGTGGGTAGCGGGTTTAGTCGGCGGCAATTCGATCTGGGCAAATTTCTTTGCGTCAGTTTCGGGGGCATTGATGTATTTTGCCACATTAACCGAAGTCCCGATTTTACAGGGATTGCTGGGATCCGGTATGGGCAAGGGTCCGGCGTTGGCGTTATTATTGGCCGGGCCGGCCCTGAGTCTTCCCAGCATGATAGTTATAAGGCAGATAATGGGTACGAAAAAAATGTTAACGTTTGTATTATTAGTAGTAATTCTTTCGACAATCGCGGGGATTATTTATGGCAACATGTAATAGAAAATCCGAACCTTTTATTTACCGATGGTTAATGATTATAGTTATCGCGTTTTCGATGTTTGTTGTTTCGGCTGCCAACGCCGGCGAACGCGTAAAGTCTGAAATATCGAAAGGCGATTCTGTGACGGAAATTTCCAATACAAAAACGCCGCAGATCGATTCGCTTTTGGCATTCCTCAAATCCGGCAAGCCGACGCTGGCGTATTTTTACTATTCGGTGGCCTGTTCCTGCACCGCCGCGCGATGCGCTATCGCCGCAAACGCTCTGGATAGTATTCAGGATTTAAAGCCCGGAAATGATTCGCTAAATTTCGTAAGAGTTGATGCTTATCTTGAAGAGGCGGCGGAGAAGATGTTTAAAGTGCCGATAATTCCGGCGGTCGTGTTTTTCGATAGAACCGGGGTGGAACTGAATCGTCTTGAATGGGGGACCAACGTTGAGGCTATCACAACCCTTATTAAGTATCCCGAAATCAAACAGCGGCCGGTTGATTAAAGAAAGACACTGAAATAATGATTGTTACGCGGAGATGGCTCATAACGCTGTGAGAAAGTCAATTTATAGATTAGTAAATTGAAAGGAATTAATCGATGAAAATCCAGGTATTGGGCACAGGTTGCCCCAAATGTAAAAAGACCGCCGAAATTATGACCGAAGCCGCCAATGGTTTAGGTCTGGTTGCCGGTAAGGATTATGATTTGGAAAAAATCGAAAAGATTAACGAGATTATGAAATTCGGAATCACCATGACTCCGGGGGTGGCTATCGATGGCAAAGTCGTAAGTTCAGGAAAGGTGCCGACGGTCGCGGAGGCCACAACATATATCGCTAACAAAATGGCGGAGAATTAAAATGAAAAAGATAGCGATTCTTTCTATCATTACCTTGTTTTATATGGCGGGGATTTTTGTGGTCGCGTGCGCCGATTCATCCGACAAAAAACAGCCAAAAGAAACCGCCGATACGACAAAGATTACGGTGGAAACAAGTAAACCCCTTCCAAAACTAATCGATC
>CAZTNJ010000174.1:0-4823 GCA_964614835.1 uncultured Ignavibacteria bacterium
ATCATAAAAAAACAAAGGGCGTCCGAAAAACACCCTTTTGTCATCAGTCTGAAGGGATCCGGCAAATAGCCGGGTCCCTTATGATTTTTAGAAGAGGTAGAATTATTTCAGCAAGGTCATGTGTTTGGAATAGGTCGAACCATCAACTTTAAGCACATATAGATACATACCAGAGGCAACTGGCGCGCCATTGGCATCGATGCCATTCCAATTGATGGTCTGCTGACCGGCTGGAAGAAGACCGTTTACCAGGGTTACGACCTTGCGTCCAAGCAGATCATACACAGTGAGATTAACCGATGTTTGATTAGCCAGGTTGAAGCTTATATTCGTGGATGAGTTGAACGGATTCGGATAATTTTGGATCAAGCTGGTGGAAGTCGGCAACGCGAATTCGTTATCAACGCTGCTGGTAACAACCGGGATATCCTGCGCGTAGATATCGTTGAATAAGATATCGACCGATTCTTCAACCTGATCAGGAGTAATCACGCTAATAGTGTAATTGCCCGATTCTACATTCGCGAATTCGTAACTGCCATCAGGATAAGTCCCCGCGACATCAATAGGTTTACCGTTTTCCATCAGAATGACGATGGCCCCGGCTACCGCTTGATTATCCTGCAGAATTCTCCCACCTAAATAACGCGGGCCGGAGGTTCTGGTCGCCAGGCCGAAATCAATTCCAGTAGCATTCGGCGTAACTGTATCGGCTTCCTGCCAGCTAAGTTTATTGTTGTAGAATTCGCCAGTATAACCACGAGCCATGCAAAGTACTTTGTATGGGGTGGCAGTCAAGCGTTCTAACAAATAGGTACCATCCGCGGCGGTGCGGGTCATTCTAAAATTGAAACGATGATGACCAGCATTACTCCTGCTAAAAGCCATAACCATGGCTTCCGCTATCGGCAAACCGGTCGAATCATCGGTAACCAATCCGGCGATTGTGCCATTAGGTTGTACGTATGGCAACAGATGGAAATCTATTCCCGTAACTATCTGGCCGTCGGCAACAACAACTGTATCCGGGTACACTGCCGGTTGATAATGTCCGGCATGAGCAGCCAAAATATAATTTCCCGGGATCACGTTCTGGATTATGTAAGCGCCAGTGGAGTCGGTATGAGCTCTGGCGCGCCAATTGCCCGCTATCATCCGGGCTTCGACCCAGGCATTGATCACAGGAGCGTTCGCGGTATCGTAAACCATACCTGCGATACTGCCATAGTTGATCGCATCGAGGGCAAAATTGAGAACGGTCGGCGCAAAATCGCCAACTATTACTGAATCGACTCTGGCCGTGGTATATCCGCGGGCGCCGGCCTCGACATGATAAGTCCCAACCGGTATATTAAGCGAATACGCCCCGGTTGAATCGGTTCTGGCTCTAAGGCAAATACGCGGATTACTCATATTGGCCGCGTTTACCCAGGCACCGACAATAGGCTGGCTGTTAGCGGCATTGGTTACAACACCGGTAAGATTACCCATCAGGATTGGCGATAAGGCAATGTCGATACCCGTTACAGGAGTGCCATTGACATAAATGGAATCGGGATAATTCCCGGGATTGTAATTTTGTTTACTGGCAGAAATGAAATAGTATCCAGAGGGTAGATAATTGAATAGATATGTTCCATCAGCGCCAGTCATGATTGAGCGATGGATCGGATGATTGCCGGTTGTTCTTAAGGTAACCACAGCGCCAGCCAATGGCTGTAGAGAAGCAGCATCAGTGATTATTCCGGCGATCGATCCAACTACTGGCGGGGCAACCGGTTCGAGCGTAAAATTGATTCCAGTGGCATTCTGATCTTGGGCTATTACAACAGCGGTAGCCGAATCGCGGTAAGCGGTTTCCTGCCACCATTCAGAGATGAAATCATGTTTTTCCGCTTTTACATAGTAAGATCCATAGGGCACATTAATGGTATACGCGCCTACTGAATCGGTAACCGCATAGAACATCATGCCATTGCCGAAGCTGGCTTTAACGGAGGCGCGATATATTGGCGTGTTAGTAGCCTGATTGACGACAGTGCCCGAAATCGTGCCATAAACCGGCGGTGGGGGCGGTTGATTGGCCGCCAGAGTAAAATTTATGCCGATAACCGTATCGCCATTAGCAATCGTAACGGTTGTCGCTGAGTCACGAACGGCGGTTTCCTGCCACCATTCGGCCTGGAATCCCTGTTTGGCGGCCACAAAGATATAGCTGCCCGGAGTAAGGTACATAACATACCGGCCCGCTTGATTAGTCATCGCCCAACCGGAAGGGGTCGATGGATTCTCAGTAGAAAAGGCTTGAATGTTGGCCATGGAAAGGAACTGCGTGTCGGCTTGAATCGAGACTGTGCCGGTAACGATGCCATACCGATGATTCTGCGCGAAAGCGTTTACGCTCATCAATATGGCGGCTACAACGATTAAACCGACCATGAACGTTTTTTTCATGATACCTCCTATTGGTTGCATTTTCCCGTCGGTATTATTATTTACATTAAATTCGACACAAGAAAAGTAATTTAGTTTAATTATGTATATATCAACAACTAATGTCAACAAAAAGTTTGTTTCCTAACTGATATAAATCGGCTTTTTCAATATGCAATTGCCTGATAATATTATTAAATCCGAGTATAAATTTAGCCGATATATCATCAGTAAGGATAGAACATATGGCAAAACGTGGACCAAAAGGCGGCATCGGACAGATGATGGTAACATCTGGCGTCATCTCTCCCGAGCAATTACAATCGATAGCCGAAAAATGCGATGTGTCGCATAAATCGTTCTGCAAGGTGTTAGTTGAATTTGGGTATATTGATCAAGGGAACTTAAACAAATTGATAACTCAATTATTTGATATACCGCAAATCCCGCTTTCAGAAATCGAGATAAATCCGGAGGTTGTTCATCTTATAAGCCATTCAACAGCAAATGATTATATGGCTATACCGGTATTGAGACACGAAAAAACACTTCTAATGGCCATGGATAATCCCTTTAATAGTAAAGCAATTGAAAAGATAAAAAATCAGACCGATTTAATTTTAAGATGCGTTCAAGCAAATCCCCAAGAAATCCTTGACCAGATAAATCGCCATTTTTTAGATTCGAACAAACTTTAACTTCAAGTTATTAAATTAAACTTATAAGTCTGGTATAGTTCCCCCAATTTATTGGCATAATCCAATAGATTTTAGCCAGTTTGAGTCTAAAATAGGCCAAAATCGGCTTGCGGGAATCGGCCTAAGACATTGAAGAATAACATCTTAGCTATAATTTCCTGTGCTTTCGGCATTCCTTTTGCACCGAATTTATATTAGAATAGGCACAAGGAGGTGGCAAATGAGAATCAGTGAAAACATGGGCGCTAGCAGGTATGTTAACAATATTCAAAAAAACCGCGAAGAATTGGCTAAATCGGCAGAAAAGTTGTCTTCGGGGTTTCGGATAAACCGGGCTTCCGATGATCCGGCCGGTTTAGTTATTTCGGAGAATATGCGCAGCCAAATTGCCAGCCTCGAACAGGAGGCGAAAAATATCGAAAATGAGTATAGAAAACTATCAACTGCGGATAGCGATCTAGGAGGTGTCGAAGAGAGCCTGCTAAGAATGCGAGATCTAGCGCAATCGGCTAGTAATTCTGGGGAAAATTCACAGGAAGCAACCGCAGCCTATCAGGAGGCAATGGTTCAGGAGCAAGCGAATCAAGCAAGAATGATAGAAAACTCATCCTATGGAAAACAGGCCCTCTTAGATGGATCATCAGGTTCGGCCGCCAAAGTCGGACCGCTTTCGGGATTGGATATCACAACGCCGGAAAAAGCCGCAGAGGCGATATCGGCAATCGATAAGCGAATCAATGAAATCGCGGAAATCAGGGGAAAAATCGGCGCGACTCAAAAGAATGATTTAGAGGCCAGGCAAAATTCCCTTTCGGTACAAATATTGAATCTGACCAGCGCCGAATCGGATGTTCGCGATGTCGACATGGCCAGCGAATACACCCGTTATGTGGGAAAAGAAATCGCCCTGAAATCCAGTATCGCGCTGGCGGCCCAGCAAAAACCGAATCCCTATCAAGCAATTCAACTTTTAAAGTAAAATAAATAAGGAATCAAGGAAACCCCGCTCGCCAATGCGGGGTTTTTTATTTATGAAAGTTCTTTAATCGCCGGGGTGAAAATTTCGCTTGCCCGGCCAGGGTATCGCGGGTAGAATAGGAATGTAAACGGGGAATTGATTTAGAAATTAGTATTAATTATTAGAAGTGGAGGAAGTCATGGCAGATCAGATTAAAAATCAAAAAGAGGCGCTGGCAGCATCTATAGAGATGGAAAAGCAGGGACAGGCATTCTATCTAAAAACCGCCGAAAAGGCTAAAGATAAAATGACCAAAGATGTGTTCGCGTTTTTGTCCAATGAAGAGCTGAAACATATCGAATCCATTAAAAGATTTTACGAGGCGGAAATAGCCGGCAAGGCGGTTAAATTTGACGCGATTATAGATGACGCAAAAAACGGAAATGCCAAGAAAGCTATCAGTAAACTGTTTTCGGGACTGGATAAAAAAGTACAAGTCGACAAATCGGATATGGAGGCTTACAAGTTTGCTCGCGATTTCGAGAAGAACGGCGAAAAATTTTACCGTCAGGCGGTTGCCAAGGCTACCGATCCGCAGGTGAAGAAACTATTCGAATTCCTTATTGAAGAGGAAGTCAGACATTTCCAAATGATTGACGATAGTATCGCGTTTCTCGAAGATCCTGCCTAATTGTTCCAACGCCAGTAAAAATGGCACGTAGAATGTTAGAACA
>CAZTNJ010000175.1:0-4814 GCA_964614835.1 uncultured Ignavibacteria bacterium
TCTTCAAGCTAACCCCTGAACATATAAAATCTGCAAATAATTATACTGCTCAAATGTTCATTCGTCAAGAAAAAAATATACTTTAGAAAAAAATATGATATGCGATACGGCTAAAGATACGATTAGAATATCGGAAATTAAACCTTGACTACCTGACTTATCTTGTTATTAATTATCGGCTTATCGGCATCCGGCGGAATCAGAATAGTAAATTTCGTCCCCCATTCTCCGGTATCGAACACTATCTTTCCTTCCAGCGATTCGACAATTCGGCTCACAATCGCCAATCCCAACCCGGTCCCATCCGATTTGGTGGAAAAAAAAGGCGCGAACACCCTGTCGCGGATATTCGGCGGAATTCCCGGGCCGTTATCCTTGACCGATAGCCTTGTCCAGACTTTTCCTCCAGGTTCAACATAAGTCCCGCAATCTATTGTAATCTTGCCCGGCGCTTCGCCTAATGCTTGAGCCGCGTTGATTAACAAATTCCAAAGCAGTTGTTTAAATATATCGGAATCACCTCTGGCCAGGGCCGGTTGAAGCGGCGGCGCGAAATCAATAATCAGTCGCTCATTAAAATCGGGATGTGATCGACAAAGGCGAGTTACCTCATCAATCACGGTCACGAGATCGGTTTGATGCCACGGAACTCCGGAAACCTTTGCGAAACTCAAAAATTCCGACAGAATGCGATTGAGCCGAGAGCTTTCTTTAAGAATTAAATCGAGCAACATCTTGTCTTGTTCATTTTCCGGCCTAAGCGAATCTTTCAATACTTCTACCGAACCCGAAATCGCCGCCAGCGGATTGCGAATTTCATGGGCAATTCCCGCGGATAGTTGACCGATTGCCGCCATCCTATCGGCATCACGCAGACGTTTCTCCATCTGTTTGACTTCCGCCAGGTTTTGGAACACAGCGATAACCCCGCGAATGTCGCCTTTCTCCCCTTTCAACACCGATGTTGAAATGCCGAGAGGAATGGTTTTATCGCCGGTGGCAATTACGATTTCGCTTCTGGTTTCGAAATATCCGGTCGTAAGGGCGAGTTCGATTTTATAGTACATCTCGGGATATTTGGCCAGCAACACATTTTTATAATCCGCACGCTTTGCCATCTTAGGTGAGATTCCCAATATCTCGCCGGCTGATCTGTTGAAATAAATTATCTGGCCGTCGGCATCGACAGTTACCATGCCCGAACGCATATTTTCCAAAATCTCATCTGTCTCCAAGCGAATTTTATGTAGCTCTTTTGAGGTGAACAGCAGATTTTCGGCCATGTATCCTGAAATAAACGCTATCAGGTAGAATAAACAAAGATGTAAGAATACCGTGTAGAATGCCTCATCGGACGATATCCCCATCAAGCGAATATGCGCCGTCTCGAAAATATTAGGCATAATTTTCGACAAATCATAAATCATCGGCGCCGCATAAAATAATCCGGCTATCGTGGCCGCTATTAGCGTTCCCACTAGACCGTATACCATTGTGGTTGATACTATCGAAAGTATGAACAATATCAATAGCGGCGAGAAATTTCCGCCCATTCGATTGACTAAAATCGCCTCGAACGCGAATTCGAACAGGATTTGCAGGCCGATTACGATTTTTAGCAGGTTCTCATTGGGCCGACGATTGAACGCCAGAACATACAATAAAAATCCGATTGCTAAAATACCATAAGCAATCAGCATTGAATAGAATATTCCGGAAGACGGCAGAAACATCAAATAAGCGGTGAATAAAAAGCCATAGATAATCAGCCGCGATAAAATTATCCAGAACAGCCGCCCGCTTAATCCCGAACTATACTCAATCGATGTGAAGCTGATTTTCATGGTAAAAGAAAACACCACCCCCAATCGAGGGTGGTGTTTCAGACAAGCTCTTAGTTTATTTTACCGATAATATCGAACATCGGCAGATACATCGCTATCATAATACCACCGATAACCGCGCCCATAAACACGATAATTACCGGTTCAATAATCGAGGTTAGAGCCGCTACCGCTGCGTCGACTTCCTCATCGTAGAAATCGGCGATCTTCGATAACATTTCATCTAAGCCACCGGTTTTTTCACCCACAGAAATCATCTGGATAACCATAGGCGGAAACACGCCGCTTTCTTTCAAGGGTGCGGTGATAGTTTCACCTTCAGCAATTGACATCATCGAACGTCTGATAGCGTTCTGCAATACCATATTGCCCGATGTTTTCGAGGTGATATCCAACGCGTCCAGAATCGATACGCCTGATGAAATAAGCGTGCTTAAGGTTCTGGTGAATCGCGATACCGCGCTTTTACGAATTAAATTTCCCAGAAGCGGCATTTTCAACTTGAATTTATCAAAAGCTAATCGCACTTCGGGATAGCGTAAGGCGAAATTGAAACCAACAATCAATGCGGCTATTCCGATAAATATCGCGATTGAATTGGCCTGAAGGAAATTTGAAATGCTCATTACTGTTTTGGTTGGACCCGGCAATTCGGCGCCCATACCAGAAAACATCTTGGCGAATACCGGCACAATATAAGTCAACATCGCGAAAGTAACGCCGCCGGCGACAATCGCCACCACAATAGGATAAACCAGCGCTCCTTTTACCTTACGGGCAAGCCCATCGGCCTTTTCCCTATATGCCGCTAAACGAACCAGAATCGTATCGAGAGCGCCGCCCATTTCGCCAGCTTCGACCATATTAACGTATAATTCATCGAATACTTTTTTATGCTTGGATAACGCTTCCGATAAAGTTGAACCGGATTGAACATCCTCTTTGACTTTCGTGGCAATCCCTCTAAACTCGGCCGATTCGAGCTGACTGGAAAGGATTTCCAAACACTGCACCATAGGCAAACCGGCCCCGATCATTGTGGCAAACTGCCGGGTGAAACGGGAGATTTCAACCTTTTTGACGCGGCCGCCAAATTTTATATTTATCTGTGATGCTTTTTTGGTAACCTGGGTCGGCAGGATTTTATTGGTTCTCAGGTAACGTTCAAGCTCGGCTTTGTTTTTGGCTTTGCGTTCACCTTGAACCGGACGGCCGCCAACCGTTTTTCCCTTATATTCATAAAGCGGCACTTTTCACCTCCGCGGATGGATTAATCTACACCCACTCTATGACCGGTAACCTGGCCCTTTTTATTTATCATCTCTTCCAACTCCGCTGGCGAAGTCGAATGGGCCAGCGCGTCGGCGAGCGTTATCTTTCTGGATATATACAATTCATGTAATGCCATATTCATCGTTTTCATGCCGTACTTTTGCCCGGCCTGGATCAAGCTGTAGATCTGATGAATTTTGTCGTCTCTGATTACCGCCCTGATTGCCGGGGTCGCCATCATGATTTCCATCGCCAGCACTCTTCCGCCATTAATTTTTGGAATCAACTGTTGCGTAATCACCGCTTGAAGCACAAATGAAAGCTGGACCCTAACCTGCTCTTGCTGATTGGTTGGAAATACATCGACGATACGGTTAATCGCTTCGGCAGCCGAATTGGTGTGCAGCGTGGCAAATGCCAAATGGCCGGTTTCGGATATTGTCAGGGCCGCCTCCATCGTTTCCAGGTCGCGCATTTCACCTATTAATATCACGTCCGGATCCTGTCGTAAAGCATACTTCAACGATGCCGCGAATGATTGCGTGTCCGAATGGACTTCCCTCTGGTTTACGATACAATTCAAATGCTTGTGCAGATATTCTATCGGGTCTTCCACCGTGATTATATGCTTATGTTGTTCGCGATTGATTTTATCGATCAGCGCCGCCAGCGTTGTCGATTTACCGGAACCGGTAGGACCGGTAACCAGCACTAAGCCGCGAGGGAGTTCCGCCAGGTTGGCAATATGAGTAGGTACTCCCAATTCTTCGAAGTTTTTAACCCGATGCGGTATCTGACGTAATGCCATCGCTACATTTCCGCGCTGCATAAAAATATTGCATCGGAAACGCGACAGCTGTTCCACGCCAAACGATAAATCTAATTCCGAATTTTCCTCGAACTTGTGCCGTTGCTTATCGTTCATTACACTGTAAGCAAGTTTCTTGGTATCTTCCGGCGATAGAATATCCTGATCGATTTTCACCAACTTGCCATCCACTCGCAGCATCGGCGGAGTTCCTACTGTAATATGAAGGTCAGACGCGTTACGTTTGACCATGATTTCAAGCAATTCTCTTAATGAGACCATATTATACCTCGCTTTATATATATATCGACAATTCGATTAAGGTCTTGATTATAAACCGGAAGTTTCGGCCAAAACTTCTTCTAACGCGGTAACCCCAGTTGTCAACTTTTCGAGGGCAGAGGAACGGAGAGTCATCATTCCCTCTTTGACAGCTTGATCCCGAATTTCCGTGGTCGGCGCGCCCTGGACAATCAATTTCTCAATGGCCGGCGATATCGGCATTACTTCAAATATACCGGTTCTTCCCGAATATCCGGTACCGTTGCATTCGTTACAGCCTGCCCCTTTGTACATCTTGAAAGTTTTGCGCTGTTCCTCGGGAATATTCAACAAGTCCAGGGTATCGTTATCGACGTGCTCTTCTTTTTTACAGAAAGTACAGATTTTTCGCACCATACGTTGTGCCATAACAAGCCGGGTGGAAGCCCCAATCAAGTATGGCGGTATGCCCATGTCAATCAAACGGTTAATTGTGGAAGGCGCATCATTTGTATGGAGTGTTGAAAAAACCAAATGACCGGTTAAAGCGGCCTTTATCGCGATATCGGCCGTCTCCTGGTCACGAATTTCACCAACCATGATGATATCGGGATCCTGTCTTAAAAATG
>CAZTNJ010000176.1:0-4772 GCA_964614835.1 uncultured Ignavibacteria bacterium
CGACCTGATTATAATTCCGTTTCTGATAATAATCGCTTTCAAAATTATACCTGATGAAGTCATCAATGATTGCCGCGCGAAAATCAGCGGCTAAATAATCAATTTTGACCAAACCTACTTGTCAATAGCTTTAAACAATTCTTTATTATCGGGAAATCTCCCCGTCGCCTTCTTGGAAAAAACCAGTTTTCCATCTTTTCTAACCTCGAACGCGCCACCGCCCGATTCAATTAATTTGGCTTTTACCCCATATTTCCGATCTATCGATTCGGCCAAACTGGCCGCCTGCGGATAATAATTTCACACGACGCAATATTCGATTGAAATTTCCATTGCTTGCCTCTCTTGCTTAAAATTAGACTATCAGATGTTTGTATTTTAAGCCTAAATTAATTGACCGACACTTCCGCGTTATCGCCATCCGGTAAGCTGGCCAAACCGGCAGCCGCTTCCGATATCTCATTTTCAGCAGGCGATGGTTTCCAGCCATTCAACAGCTCGTTGGCAAGGTTGCGGTAATCTTCCGCGCCATTCGATGTAGAATAACGGGTAATCGCCACCCCTTGCGCCGGTGTTTCTGCCAATCGGATATTTTTGCGAACATAAGTCTTGAACATCAACGGCCCCAGATGTTGCGATGATCTCATCTGGTCTAATATTGCTTTCGATAAATTCGTCCGCGCGTCAAACATCGATGGCAATATACCCGCTATTTTCAGCTTGGGATGGAATTTGCTTTTGATTTCTCCCAGAGTCTCGAAAAACGGAATCGTGCTCTCCAGAGCCAATATTTCGGTCTGTAACGGAACGATTATTTCTGTTGAGGCGCAAATCGCGTTGATTGTGAGAAGCTCGTACGAGGGCGCCGAATCTATCAACACGAAATCGAATCCGGCTAATCTCTCGAGTTTATCCCGCAATAAATATTCGCGTTTTTCCCGATTTATCAAAAGATCTGCCTTAACGCGAAGGTCCTGTCCGGCCGGCAACACCCAGCAATTAGCCCGCTCCCAGCGAACGATAGCCCGCTCCAATAATACTTCATCGTTTAGTACTTCGCCAACCGAGGGCCAATCATCGACCCCCGCCCAGGTAGAGAGGCTTTTTTGCGGATCCAGATCGATAAGCAATACTTTGGCTCCCCGCAATGCGATAGCCGCACCAAGATTCACGCAAGTGGTAGTCTTACCCACTCCACCTTTGAGATTCACAATCCCAATAACCCTTGTCATTACTACTCCCTTTGGGAATGCGTTATCGGCGTATCCCTCAAAAGCAGAACATCATGTTCCGCGTTGACAAAGTTGCCGTAAATCGCCGCAACGACAGATTGTTTAGTCAAACCCTTACACTTTAATTGGTAATGCCACCAGCACTCCGCCTGCGATGGCAATCAGGCTATTTTTATATCCGATTAGGATGATTGATTTCCCCCCGCTCAATCAGTGGCTCGGATTATTTAGGACTAATTCTTACAGAAGTCTATTGATATTATTGCGTATCTTTCCTTATCGTATTTTGCAATCTCGATAAGGAATCTGCTTTACAGACAAATCTATTGCATTTCTTTTTCGCCGTCTGTCGGCAAAGCAGAAGCCGTCTTTCGTTTTGCCACTACCACCTGGGCCGGTCGAATAACCCGCCCATTGATAGTATATCCCTTCTGTACCTCTTCGACTATTTTCCCTTCTTCCTGTTCATCGGTTTCCAACCGCATTACTGCGTGATGATACATCGGATCGAATTGCTCCCCTTTTCCTTTTATCTTAACCAGTCCCCGTTTTGTCAATATTTCCATCAATTTGGAATAAATAAGGTTAATGCCCTGCCGAAAATTCTCAGCGTCGCCTTTTTCGAAAGCCAGCGCCCGCTCGAAGTCATCCACCACTTCCAGAAGGTCGCGGATTGGTTCATCCGCCGATGTTTCCAACACCCGCGAATACTCCTTGGCCATCCGCTTCTTGTAGTTGTCGAATTCCGCGGCCAGCCGAAGATATTTATCCTGCAATTCTTTATATTCGCCGGTATCTTTAACCGATACTTCAGCCTGCTCAGCCGTTGTTTTATCTTTCATTTCCGCTTGTTCAGGATTTTCCGTATTGGCGATTTCTTCGTTATTATTTTTAGAACTCTCAACCATACAACCTCATTAATAAACTTAAATGAGATTATTTACTTAATACATTCCTTCAACGCGTGTCAAGTTTTATCGGTAAGAATATTTGAAAGCATCTTAGCCGTATAATCAACCAAACTGACCAACTTCGAATAATTCATCCGAGTCGGCCCGATTACGCCAATAACCCCTTTCACTCCGCCCATCGTGTAGCTGGAAGCCAGAAGCGAAAGCTGTTCCCCTTTGCCGGAGATTTCGGATTGCCCGATAGTTATCGTGATACCTTCGGTTATTCCCGACCGGTCGAGCATCTCCTTTATCAACGCTTTGTCCTCGATTAGAGCCGCCATCTGGGCCGCGTCTTTGGGATTCTGAAATTCGGGTTGGGTCAGCAAATTAGATGCGCCGGCAAAATGCAAATCATCCGCCGCCGGCATATCCCAGATTTCGTTGGCCCCCTCGACAAACATCCGGATCAACCGCGGATCGCCATAGTTGGTGTCTTTCACCCGTTGCATAATCGTGGCCTTGATATCCCCAAGGCTCAATCCGCATAACCTTTCGTTGAGAATCTGCACCGTCTCATTGATTGCCATATCCGGAAGATTTGAATCGACCTCGAGTATCACCGAACGCACCAAACCCGATTTAACTATCAAAACCACTAATAACTTCTTTTCTGCCACCGGTATCAGCTCCAGTTTGGTCAGGATTGCCGATTCGAATTTCGGCGCTAAAGTCAGGCCAAGCTGATTCGACAGCGAACTTAGTATTCGCGATGTTTGATCTAAGATTATATCGATCGCCGAATATTCCCCTTTAATCTTTTCGCTGATAAGATTCTTTTCGGCGTCGCTTAGATTTTCCGGCTTGAGCAGGTAATCGACATAACCGCGGTACCCCAAGTTGGTCGGCATCCTGCCGGCGCTGGTATGGGGATGAGTCAAATACCCTAAATCCTCGAGGTCTTTAAGGATATTGCGGATAGTGGCCGGCGACAATCCCAGCCCGGCCTGCTTGGACAGTGTCCGCGACCCGACCGGCTCGGCCGTGCTGATATAATGGTCTACCAGCAGCTTGAGCACCTGTTTTTCGCGTTCGCTTAAATTCTCGAATTCCATAACCTTACCTGCCGCCAAATAAATTTATCGCGGCCATCCCAGTCAAGTAAAAGTTCACTACCCTATTTAATAAAAATATCCGTTTTTTGTTTCAGCAATCTTGTTTTATCATATCCTCATAGACGGATATCCAGGATTATATCGGGTAGCGGTCGCATTCAGGCGATACGAATTAAATCCTAAGTAAATACGGCGTACCCCGCATCTCTCCGGATACGATCCCATAATGAAATCGACAGCCGTTCCGATATATTTTACATGAACTTAACAGCCGAATTTGATATCGATAACAACCAGGATATCGCGCCGGTAGAATCCGACAAGAAACAGACAGCCGATTCGGGCTGCCCCATATGTTCGGCAAACTATTGCCCCGAAATTTATACTAACCCGCTAATCTATCGATGCCCAAATTGCGGCCATGCATTTAGAACACAAAATGATACGCGGGTTATCTCAAACTACGCCGGTAAAGTCAAGATGCCGGAAATCATCGTGGCGAAATATTTCGCCGATTTTTATTACAGGCTAATCGATGAGCATATCGGCTTCAATCGAATCGATAGTCTTCTCGAAATCGGCCCCGGTGATGGCGTCCTTCTTGCGAGTATCAGAAAACATAATCGCCGAACTAAAATCACGGCAATCGAACCGAGCCAATATCATTGCGAACATCTGAAACGAATCCCCAAAGTCGATGTGATAAACGACTATATCGAAAATGCGCGTCCAGTCTATCGTTACGATTTAATCATAATGTCGCATGTTCTGGAACATATTCCCGATCCCAAATCGGCGCTTGAAGATATCGCCGCCAGATTCTTAAATCCGGGAGGACATTTGCTGATTGGAGTCCCCTCCGGCGAATTCGAATTATATAATAGGCAGACGGCGGCTCTGGCGCCTTCGGGCCATCTGCATTTCTTCAGTGGCGGAAGTTTGTTTGCGCTCTTAAAATCGGCGGAATTCAATATCGATTCGGTTCTGGGGTTCAAGATAAAGACGATCCCCGCGAATTATCACGAAATCGCGAATTGTATCGCCCGTTATTCCGATTCAAAGAAACCTCTCGACATTATCCGAAAATATTATTACAAAGCGATTCGTCGAATTCTGACATTTGCGCAAGTATTTGTTCTATTCCTCTTTCGTGTCGGACCGAGCAGGCAACCGTTGGATTCGCCTGATAACCGCTTCAATAATGCCGTTATCATCGTTAAGAAATAAGATCAATATGTAATCCAGGTTCCGCATGATTCTGTATCAGGATGGAGTCTGGCAGTTGCCGGACAACATCTTGTCGGCGCCTGACCGGGCTTCGGGTACGGAGATACTCCAAAGGCGAACATAGCCCGACGGCAGAGCACTCGGGATATATTACTGGATTCCGGATCGCGTCCGGCGGTTGCCGGACTTGTCCGGAATGACAGATATTTTTAAGGCGGCTGCCGGAGATGCTATCATTTTGACAAAGACCAATCATTTTATTTATTCCTTTAAGATCCGAATAACCGCTCGAATCAGGCGGTTGCAGT
>CAZTNJ010000177.1:0-763 GCA_964614835.1 uncultured Ignavibacteria bacterium
CAAAATCCCGCAATAAAAAAGACTGCTAACAAATTACTTTGTCAACAGTCTGGGGGATATGCATGCCATATCCCCCATTTTTTTATGCATGGTAATTATCCAGGAAAAACCAATTGCGGAACAAGCGTTTCCTTATTATCGTTATCTATCCGGAATCATGATTCATTCTGGAAGAAGCAATGGATAACGAAAAATCGCAAAAGGAAAAAGGGCTGTTAATAGTCTACACCGGTAACGGCAAGGGCAAAACTACCGCGGCATTGGGTCTTTGCGTTCGGGCTTGCGGATACGATCTAAAAGTCGCAATTGTTCAGTTTGTTAAAGGAAGCTGGCAATATGGCGAATTGGACGGTATCAAGAGGCTTGAACCAAACGTGGAATTAATCCGCAAAGGCAAAGGATTTGTCGGCATAATCGATGATAAATTACCGCGATCTGAACATGAAAAAGCCGCCGAAGAAGCGCTTGTGTTTGTCGATGAGCTAATTCAATCGGGTAAATATGATATCGTTATATTAGACGAATTGAACGTGGCGATCTCTCTGGGTTTAATCGAAATTGACAACGTATTGAAAATACTGGCCAATAAACCAGCAAATTTGGATATAATAATCACCGGCAGAAACGCCCACGAGAAATTAATCGAAGCCGCCGATTTGGTAACGGAAATGAAGGAAATAAAACATCCCTATCAAAAGGGGATTCTGGCTAAAAAGGGAATTGAGTATTATAACGACAATCTTCTGGGTAAAAGAACTTACAG
>CAZTNJ010000177.1:773-3788 GCA_964614835.1 uncultured Ignavibacteria bacterium
CAAAAAGGAATCTTAGCGAAAAAGGGAATTGATTATTAAGCGAAGGATAAGAGGACATTATGAAAGATTATGATGTCATCATAATCGGAGCAGGACCGGGCGGATTGACCGCCGGCATGTACGCATCGAGGGGAAATCTTAATACTATAAGTATCGAAAAAATGATGCCCGGAGGACAAATCGCCAATACGCATCTGGTGGAGGATTATCCGGGTTTTGAATCGATTTCGGGACCGGAGCTGGCTCAAAAAATGGAAGCCCACGCCCGCAAGTTCGGATTAAAAATCGAAAACGATATGGTACATAAAATAAGGTCGGATGGCAGGTATTGGGTTGTAGAAGGAGACAGCGATAATTATCGAGGTAAGGCGGTAATAATCGCTACCGGGGGACAACCGCGTAAATTGGGTGTACCGGGTGAATTGGAATTCGCCGGACGGGGAGTCTCCTACTGCGCTATCTGTGATGGAGCGTTTTTTAAAGGCGAAGTAATCGCAGTATTCGGCGGCGGCGATTCGGCCGTTGAAGAAGGAATTTATCTTACGAAATTCGCCAGCAAATTGTACATAATCCATCGCCGCGACCAACTGCGGGCCCAGAAAATTATCCAAGATCGCGCGAAGGCAAACCCGAAAATCGAATTCATCTGGGATAGTGTGCCGGTCAAAATTTCAGGCGCCGACAAAGTCAGTTCGGTCACGATTAAAAACGTAAAAACCGGTGAGATTCGCGACCTGGCAGTCGGTGCGGTATTCCCGTTTATTGGTTTCGTGCCTAATTCGGATTTGTTCGAGGAGGGTATCAAACGCGATTCCGGCGGATATATTATCACCAACGAAAACATGGAAACCTCGCTTAAGGGAATTTACGCGATTGGCGATGTTCGGAAACAATTGTGTAAGCAGGTTACCAACGCGGTCGGCGATGGCACAACCGCGGCTGTGGCGGCGGATAAATATATCGAGGCCTGGGATGACTAATTCGACCTGCCGGTTATTACAAACATGAGCGACATTAATCCTGTTGATAATCTCCGAAAACCTTCCTGGTTGAAAGTCAAAGCGAATTTTGGGCCAGTATATACCGAAGTAAAAACCCTGCTTAACCAGCTGAATCTTCACACGGTATGCCAGGAGGCAAGTTGTCCCAATATCGGCGAGTGTTTCTCGGCGCGAACGGCAACGTTTATTATTTTGGGAAACCGCTGTACTCGAAACTGCCGTTTTTGCGATGTCGATTCCGGGCAACCTCTCCCCCCCGATTGCGATGAGCCGGCCAGGGTCACCGAAGCGGTAGAAAAACTAAACCTGCGTTTCGCGGTTATTACATCGGTCACCAGAGACGATCTCGCCGATGGCGGAGCAGGAATATTCGCGCAGACTATTAGGGGAATAAAAGAACTGCCGTCGGGATGTCTCGTGGAAGTATTAATCCCTGATCTCGGGGGTAAACGCCTATCGCTGGATATCGTAATCGCGGCGCGGCCGGATGTGTTGGCGCATAATATTGAAACTGTCCCAGAATTGTATAGTATCGTAAGACCGGAGGCCGATTATCAGAGATCGCTTGAAGTGCTAAAATACGCTTCTAAAAATGGCGATGGTATTATCGTGAAATCGGGAATCATGATTGGATTGGGCGAGACATTGGGGCAGATTGAAAGGGTTTTGCGAGACGCGGCCGACTCCGGATGCAAGATTTTTACTATCGGGCAGTATTTAGCCCCCTCCCGCGAACATCTTGTCGTGAGGAAATTTTACACTCCTGATGAATTTAATGAGCTAAAAATTATCGGCGAGAAAATGGGCATCCCCCATGTGGAATCGGGGCCGCTGGTAAGAAGCTCGTATATGGCCCACAGGCAAACCGAAAATTTCAAATCAAGGCAAAATCAATAATAATAAATCATGAGCTTATAGCCCTATCAATTTGATTGATCTAACTATGGCGGACGTCCAATACCAGTTTGATAATTATCTGAACAGATTTCCCAGCCGATAAATTCATACCGCAGAAACCCATATATCAATATTGGAAACGCTTATTACTGGGCAATTTGGGCGTTGCAGAAATGCAACAAGATAATAGGCACAATACTGTTCAATTGAAATGCCATGTTCCCAGATTTCAACGTTGCGCGATAAATCGTTCAGGATTTTTAATTATTATAAAGTTTCAATCGAGTCGCTGTCGATACAATTAGTGAACGAAGGAGGACTGCCTTGATCGTTAACGAAATTCTCGCGTCGATTCAAAAGGCCAATGAGGCGCCGGAACCGGTGTTGGTAGTTGACGATGAGCGCGGCATTCTGGAAGTAATCGAGGAAATGCTGGCTGGTCCCACTTATGATATTATACAGGCGCAATCGTTGGTTGAAGCGGACCGAATTTTAAAAGATAAAGAAATTTCCATTGTATTGACTGATTTACTGCTGGGTCAGGATTCGGGTTTAGATGTTATTGCCCATTCGCAAAAATATCAGCCCAACGCCAAAATAATTCTGATGACCGGTAAACCTACTATCCAAAACGCGGTATCGGTTTTAAAAACCGGCGCGTTCGATTACCTTATCAAACCCTTCGACATGGAAACCCTGAAAAACACGATCAAACGGGCTACCGACCTGGTAAGACTGGAAAGGGAAAATATCCGTTTAAGCGAAATCATGTCATTCTATAAGATTTCAGAGGCGATGGGCTCGGAAATCGATCCGGATCGGTTATTGAAATTAATCATCGAAACGGCGACTCGCGAATTCAACGCCGATTTCGCTTCGCTGCACCTTATTCGTAAAGATGGCCGGATTTCAAAGCAGAAAAGTATCTGTAAAGATATCAACATATATGAAATACTTACAAAATTTAGCCAGGATCTGGCGGAAGAAGTTGGTTATAAAGGAAAGCCCCTAATTGTCAACGATCAGGATGCCTATGCCCGGACAGGAATGCGAGTTTAAAAAGCGCAAAGATTAAACCTTTTATGGGAAAATGAAAAATTTTTGGGAACAAAAAAAT
>CAZTNJ010000177.1:3798-4720 GCA_964614835.1 uncultured Ignavibacteria bacterium
ACGACGCTCTTCCGATCTTGCCCGGACAGGAATGCGAGTTGTAAAATCGGCAATCTGTCAACCTTTGATGGGAAAAGGAAAAATTTTAGGGACACAAAATCTTGTTAGAACCAAGACGCTTCACCAATATACAACCGGGCAATTAACGACTCTTTCGCTGTTTGCGGCCAAGGCGGCGATTGAAATCGAAAATTCTAAACTGTATCAAGAGCTTGAGGATGCCTATTTCGATACGGTAGCGGCTTTATCGAACGCTATCGAGGCGAGAGACAGATATACCGGCGGTCATAATGAACGAGTCTGGCAAATAACGCTGGGGATCGCCAAGGGATTAAACTGGACCGATGGAAGTATTAAAGAACTGAAGATGGGAGCGATGCTTCACGATATCGGGAAAATCGGCGTGCCGGACGCGATCTTGAATAAACCGGGCCCGTTGACTCCCCAAGAATTCGCCGTAATGAAGCGCCACCCGGAAGTCGGGGCAAATATGGTTGAAAAGATTACATTTTTGAATCCGGCTCTCCCCTACATACTATACCATCATGAAAGATATGATGGTAAAGGATATCCGATTGGTTTGAGGGGCGAAGACATTCCGGTTCAGGGCAGATTGTTGGCGGTCGTCGATACTTTCGACGCAATCACCAGCGATCGGCCTTATCGCAAAGGCAGAAGCACCGATCAGGCTATCATAGAAATACAAAATCACGCGGGAACGCAGTTTGACCCGGCGATAGTAGCGGCGTTTATTTCTACGATAGAATACTTAGAAGCCGCGCCGCTTGAAACCGACAAAACCATTACAACCTAAATCAGATTATAAATGCAAACAAAAAAGGGATCCGGCAAATAGCCGGGTCCCTTCAGACTGTTGACAAAGTAATTTGTTAGCAGTCTTTTTTATTGCGGGATTTTGCTT
>CAZTNJ010000178.1:0-4658 GCA_964614835.1 uncultured Ignavibacteria bacterium
AGCATAAGCCTAACCTGCCTTAACCCGGCGGCCAGATTTCGATTGATTTATGACATCAATCGCTATTTATTCTCTCAGCGAAAAATTAATTTTAATGATAAGTTGGAGCGATGAAATACAACAAAATTACTCCTGAAATATTAGAAAATTTCCGGCAGATTGTCGGCGCGCAATATGTGCTCACCGATAAATTCGACCTTGAGCCATACTCCCACGATGAAACCGAAGATTTGGAATACTACCCCGAAGTGGCAATCAAACCTAACACCACCGAACAGGTATCGCGAATCTTAAAAATCTGTAACAACAATCTGATACCGGTTACTCCGAGAGGAGCCGGCACCGGATTATCCGGCGGGGCCTTGCCGATACTGGGCGGAGTCAGCTTATCGCTGGAACGGATGAATCGTATTGTCGAAATCGATATCGATAACATGATGGTCACGGTCGAAGCTGGCGTAATAAATAAAGTGCTTCAGGATGAGTTGGAAAAAGTCGGCTTGTTTTATCCGGTCGATCCTGCCTCGAAAGAATCATGCTTGATAGGCGGTAACATCTCTGAAAACTCCGGCGGCCCGCGAGCCTTAAAATACGGGGTCACCAAAGATTATGTGTATGGGCTTACAATCGTGCTTGCCGATGGCCGCATTCTAAAACTCGGCGGCAAAAATCTTAAAAACGTAACCGGCTACAATCTCACTCAACTGCTTGTCGGAAGCGAAGGCACTCTAGCGGTCGTTACCGAAGTCATCCTTAAAATAATCCCCAAGCCGCGCCATCGTCAAACCATGCTGGCGCCGTTTGATTCGCTGGATAAAGCCGCCAAAGCCTTAACGCAGATTTTCACCAATAAGATTATCCCATCGGCGGCCGAATTTATCGAAAAAGCGGCCATAAAAGCCGCCGAAGCCAAGCTTGAAAAGAAATTCCCCTATTCCGATTCGGAAGCGCTGTTGTTAATTGAACTTGACGGCAACTATCCCCAGCTTCTGGAGGAACAAGCGGAGCGAATCGGCGAAATCTGTCTCGAGGGCGGCGCTATCGATGTCTATATCGCCGAAAATGAAGAGAAGCAGGCCGGGTTGTGGGATATGCGGCGTAAAATCGGCGAAGCGGTCAAATCTATCGCCCCATATAAGGAAGAAGATACCGTGGTCCCCCGCGGTCAGCTTCCGGAGCTGGTGCGGAAAATTAAAGAAATCAGCGCGAAATACAATATCACAACAATCAGCTACGGACACGCCGGGGATGGCAATATCCATTGCAATATAATCAAAACCAATATCACCGAAGAACGCTGGGAAAAAGAACTGCCTTCAGTGATAGCCGAACTATTCACCGAAGTTGTCAAGCTGGGCGGTACAATCTCCGGCGAACACGGAATCGGACTGGTTCAGAAAAAATATCTGTCGCTGGCTTTGTCCGAAACCGAAATCAGTCTGATGCGCCAGATTAAGGCGATGTTTGATCCGAACCAGATATTGAATCCGGGCAAATTGCTGCCGGATTAATAAAGATAATAAAAAGGGCGGCGGCAATTATTAATGAACTTGTCACCCGAACAAAAACTCGCGGTTGAATATGTATCCGGGCCGCAAATTATTCTGGCCGGTCCCGGTTCCGGTAAAACATTAGTTATAGTTGAGAAAGCCGCATATCTGGCGGAAAATCTCGGATTGAAGCCGGAACAGGTGTTGATTCTCACCTACAATACTATGACCGCCGAGGAACTCAATTCGCGATTACGCAAACGTGAACAGACTATCCCGTTGCCCGAAGCGCGAACCTTTCATTCATACGGGCAGAAAATAATCCAGCAACATTTCCATTATCTTGGATATAAGAACCCGCCCGAGGTAGCCGATAGTTATCGCCAATACCAACTACAGAGAAAAGCATACTTCCAATCGGCATCTATCCCGCCAGGATTGGCAAATCCGGATAACGTTATCAAGGACGTAAAGTTGTTTATTAGCCGCGCTTGCGATGAATTAGTGCCGCCGCGGGAAATTATCGATTACATTGCTCGCAAACAAAATGACTTGCCGACAATTGCCGATCCCGACCAGCGCGAATTCGCCAGACAACAATTGGCCGATTTGCAATTCGCGGCGGCATTCTACGATAATTACGAAAAACTCAAAATCGCCAACGATATTATTGATTTCGATGACATGCTATTTGGACTTTATCGAATTATCGCTAACAATCCGGATGTGCTGGCGGCCGAACGGTATCATCTGAAATACATTCTGGTCGATGAGTTTCAGGACGCCAACTCCGGGCAGGTGGAAACGCTGGCGTTATTGGCGCGAAATTCCGGTAGAATCTGTGTTGTCGGCGATGACGACCAATCAATATATAGATTTCGCGGGGCGAGTTATGGTTCGTTCGTTAATTTTAAAAAGCATTTCGAAAATGTCAAAACCCACAAATTATCTGTTAACTATCGAAGCACCATGCCTATCGTGACAGCGGCGCATACGCTGATTACTCACAAAACACAGCAAAGGTATGAACAGGAAAAATTTACGCAGGCGCATGTTCAAACCGGAGAAAAAATCGGCGTATTCATTTCGCCGGATACGCGCACTGAGGCGCAACGGGTAACCGGGTTGATTCAGAATATACTTTCGAACAATCCCGAACTGACGCCCGATAGTATCGCGGTAATATCGCGCGCCCATGACCATCGCCGGGAAATCCGCAACTGCCTGGCGATGGCGCAGATTCCGGTGGTCGACCAGCGGCCGATCGCGATTTTTTCGATATTCGAGGTCAACCTTCTGGCGGCGATTTTACGGGGCGCACTCGGGGATGATAATCCCGATTGGCTGTTCCCGATTCTGCTCAAGTATGCCCCCGGACTCGGCCCGGTAATCTATACTCAAATTGACGAGAGCCTGAAAACGCTCAATCCGTTCGATGTTATCCAGAACCTTACTAACGACGAACAAATCCGCCCCGCCGATAGAAGTGGGCTGGTTCTTATAGGCGGAATCTTGAATGATATTCGCGCGATGGCGCCAGATATGACACCGTCAGGATTAGCGGAAAAGGCGTTAATCGCCACCGGTCTTTTAAGCAACGCGGTCGTCGATAACGAATCGGGCGATCTCAAAGCGCGCGGACTTACAAGGTTGTGGACGATTATTTCTGAATATGAGGAAAACAACGAAAACAATATTCCGGAATTCTTGCGTTATTTAATATGGGCGCAAACCGATGAAAGTATCACTTTGGAACCGCCGACACAATCGGGGGTACATCTGTTAACGGCTCATTCATCCAAGGGGCTGGAATTTCCTGTAGTGATAGTCGTGGCGCTGTCCGAACGCAAATTTCCCTCCGAAGAACGCGGCAATCGTTTCGAATTTCCGCAGGAGCTATCAAAGGAGATCGAACCGCCCGCGGACGCCCACGTTCAAGAGGAGCGCCGTTTGATGTATGTGGCGATGACGCGGGCCGCCCGCCAGC
The DNA here is from genome assembly GCA_964614835.1 of uncultured Ignavibacteria bacterium. Lineage (GTDB taxonomy): Bacteria > Zixibacteria > MSB-5A5 > UBA10806 > 4484-95 > JAAYTW01. The sequence goes on from CAZTNJ010000178.1 coordinate 3,478, forward strand.
TTTATCTATCGGGAATTAAACGCTCGCGCGTGAATATATCGCGCTTCTTCTCGGAAATTATCGGGCAGGATAATTTTTCGCAGTATGGCAAAGAGATTCAATTTTCCGATATGCCGGAAGAACCCGTATCTGACGAAAATGCCATCCCTCTTAATCTGACTGAATCGTACGCGGCTAATCTGGCCGAAATCCTTGGCGGCGTAATCGGCGACAGCAAAGCGCAATTGACTACCGGAATTCCGTTATTGATACAGAAAATCTGGAATGAACTGGCCGGTAGCAGTATTTATGAAAATCCCGAAAAGTTCAAACAGACGCTAATCGAGATTATCAATAACTGTCAACTCCAAATACCGACTCCGCCTCCAATTCCGCCGAAAGCCAAACCGAAATTATCATACACCGATATCAAAGTTTACGGTTCCTGCCCACTGCAATATCGATTTAAGAAAATTCTTAAAGTGCCGGAAAAGGCAGGCCCACAGATGTTCTTGGGCGACGCCATTCATAGAACGCTTCAGGAGGCAATGCAGAGGAAACTCGAAGGGATACCCCTTGATATTGAAATACTCAAAGCCGATTTCATGGAGAAATGGCAGAAATTCAGCCATAGCGATATCGCCTGGATGGAGAGCCTGAAAACCGCCGGGTTAAAAATGCTCGATACATTTGTCGAACATGAACGGACGTTATCAACTCGCGTTCTGGCTTTAGAAAGGCCATTTAAAATCGAACGCGACAACTTTATCTTGTCGGGAAGAATCGACCGGGTCGACACCGACGATAGCGGCGATTTGTTCATTATCGATTATAAAACCGGTAAAATCGGGATGCCCGATAGCTCGTATGAATCCAAAAAAGACGACCAATTGATAATCTACGCCATGGTTTGCCCGGAATTATTTGGCAAATTACCGGCGCAGGTTTCATTCTTTTACTTGTCGGAGGGCAAATTGGCCGGGCATATGGTATCGCCCAAGGATATCGACAAGCTGCAGGATAAGATTTCGGAGATTGCCGACAGAATCGCTTCCGAAGATTTCGCCGCGACCCCATCGAAATTTACCTGCGGCTATTGTTCGTATAGGTCGATTTGCCCGTTTAAGACGGAATAAAAATATATTATTTAACACTACTGTCCCAACATTAGTTGAATAAATTCAACTGGTTAGCTATTTCAA
>CAZTNJ010000179.1:0-4590 GCA_964614835.1 uncultured Ignavibacteria bacterium
GCTGGGGCGGACCGGGAGGCTCGTGGAGTCGTATGACCGCCGCCCAAAATAATGAACTTGCGTACGGAAATAATAAAGTATATTATCTGAACCATGCAACCGACCTGGAATTTAAGAGGTTTATTACACAAGATGAAAATAACGCGGATACCACTGACAACCACTCCTTTCTTCATCGCTATTTTCGCGTTTTGGATTATCGCGATTCCCATCGTATCGAATTTCGCGCATAATCATGAATTCGACGGTCATTTTCATAAAGATTGTCCGGTTCACCAGTTATATATAGTTTTTCAGGCCGATCAAATTCCGGCTCCTATCTGCGATTATGTTATTCCATCGTTTTCTTATATTGAAGTTGAAGAAATAAGATCATGCCTACTAACATGTTATTATCAACTATATAGCCAGCGCGCTCCGCCAGCCTGATTCTTTCATCTGTTTAGGTTATCCAATTATATAAAACTAAATAGTTTCCTAAAGGAGTATCTTGTGTTTAAAAGATATGCATTGCTGGTTTTAGGGCTTGCCCTAACATCGTTGATAATCGGTTGCGGTGATGATAAGGTCACGCAACAGGAGGAACATTTCAGAGCCGTTGGCATAATTATAAAACAGTCCGGCATAATTGTTCTGGATTATTATGGACCTGACTACCGGGCGGGCGATTCGGTTGCTTACCTTGATACCTTGCGCGCCAGTATCGGTTTGAATCCGCATTGGGATATGTATTTCTATAACGAAGATGGCGAGGAAATCGACCCGCCGCTTACGCCCAATGAAGGGGGACATCAAACGCTGGCAGCATCTTTTACGCCGGGTATCGCCGAACTATGGTGGCATGAGGGCGAAGAGGGCGGTTTCGAATTTCATCTTCGCGGATTGGAATCAGGAAATTGCAAAGCCAAATTTAACGTCATGCACGAAGGGCATGCCGATTTTACCACTCTGCCTATTCCGGTAGTGATCGATACCAATGTCTTGCATGATGCCCCCATAGGCGTTAAGCTTATCGACGAAGAAACCGATTCGGTTCTGGCTACCGCCTGGCTGGCCGATAGCGCCTACACTATAGGCGGAATTTCGGTGGGCGCAAATGATTCCACGGATCATATCGTCAGCGTATTTTTCGATCAAAACGGCACCGAATTTTTCCCGCCGGTACCGCCACATTCACTGGTGGTAGAAAGCTCGGATACTATGATCGTCACGATTGGCGGACAAGAGGTTGATGAGCCCTGGGCTTTCAAACTATACGGTCATGACACGGGTCAGGCAAATATCATTGTATACATTTATCACGATGGTTCGGTCGGAAAAACATTTAGCCCCATCGCCATTACCGTTCAGTAGGGCAATAAAAATGCCTGAGGCTCTTAAGTATGAGAATTGCCACAAACGACTCGTGGCAATTCTCCTTGTTGCGCTGTTGCTTACTTTACCAGCGAAAGCCGGTAATCTAAGAGGCGTTGTACTCGATAATAGCGGCGGCAATCCCGTGCCGGGGGCTATGATCAAGATCGAGGCTATCGATAAAACGATATCAACCGATAAGGATGGGGTTTTCAATTTCGACAATATTCCCGATGGCTCCTACGATATTACCGTCTCGCGAATCGGCTACTACGAAAACCAAATCAGTGTCTGGGTAGCGAGCGCTGACAGCGGCGAATTGGCCATCTACTTGAAGCACCGTCCGATAGAAATAGCGCCGCAGATTGTGACCGCACCGCACACCCACTCGAAATTCGAGGAGCTTTCCGAACTGTCTCATACGCTCAAAGGCAAGGAACTTCAAAGAGAGCTTGGCCAGACTCTAGCCTCCACCCTAAAAAACGAAACCGGCCTGGCCATGAGGTCGATGGGGCCCGCGCCAGCGCGTCCGGTTATTCGCGGATTGAGCGGCGATCGCGTCACCATTTGCGAGGATGGAAACAAGACTACCGACTTATCGGCAACCTCACCAGACCACGCGGTCACAATTGAGCCGTTTTCGGTCGAACGTATCGAGGTTGTGCGTGGCCCTAAAGCGCTTAAGAAAACTTCGACAACCATTGGGGGCGTTGTCGATGTTATCCGCCACGAAATACCGCAGGATGCCCAGCATAATATTTCCGGCGAAATCTGCGCTTACGGCGAAACGGCCAACCGCGGATACTTGAATTCGGCGCGGTTAATTGTCCCCATGAACAGGATATTGTTACGCGGCGATATCAACCGGAAAAATACCTCTGATTTGCATACACCTGCCGGTAAACTGCGAAACTCATATTCGGAAAACCTCGATTACGGAATCGGAGGAAGCTATGTCCATGACAGGGGATTTTTCGGCGCTTCGTATCGGGAGTTCTATCTTGATTATGGCATACCCGGCGGTTTTGTCGGCGCCCATCCCAACGGCGTCGATATAGACATGAAAAGACGGCAGTATAATCTCAAAGCGCGTTATGATATCAAAAGCACCAATCTGGAAAATATCAATGTTCACCTGGCCCGGGCATACTACCGTCACAAGGAATTCGAAGCGAGCGGCGCCCTGGGCACCGAATTTAAAATCGTCGATTATCTCGGTTACGCCGATCTCAACCATTACGGACTAGGCATATTCGATAACGGCGTTCTGGGCCTGGCTTTCGAATTTCGTGATCTCGATCTTGGCGGTCTGGTATTCAGTCCGCCATCGAAATCCACGAATGTCGCGCCCTATATCATCGAAACGGTCAACCTCGGCCGATTCAACATCGAAACCGGTATCCGCTACAATTATCTCAAGCTGAAACCCAATCACGATAAGCCCGACTCGCATATCGGCAATATCCGAACCAGGGTATTCGACACGTTCTCGGCCTCAATTTCGATACTGTATGAAATTAGCCGATTCCTAAATGTCGGGGGAATAGTTAGTCGTTCGACTCGCGTGCCAACATTGGAGGAGTTGTTTTCGGAAGGGCCGCATCTGGCGGCCTATTCGTACGAGATCGGTAACCCCGATCTGGTGTCGGAAAAAGGAATCGGAGGCGAGCTGTTCGCCTATCTAAAAACCGCCCGGCTATATCTGATGACCGACCTGTTTTACAACGATCTCGGCAATTACATCATTCATAGAAACACGGGCGAGATTAACTGGACGACCGTGCTGCCGATATATGCCGCCATGGGTGTGCCGGCCAGATTATACGTCATGGAAAGCCAGGTAGAGTGTGAACTGACCGACCGGTTTCAGTTAACGGGGTCGATAAGTTACACGATTGGCATGTTTAAAAAGACTGATAGTCCATTGCCGCAGATTCCGCCGTTGAAGGGGTTGTTCGGCGTAAAATATATGACGCCGAAAATAACGGTGGGGCTGAATGCCGTACTGGCGTCAAAACAGAACCGGGTCGATGATTTCGAACAGCCTACGGATGGCTATGCGGTGTTCAATTCGCATGCTCAATATACGATACTGACGCATAAACATATCCATATCATCTCGATTAATCTGGATAATATTTTCGATACGGAATATCGCAATCATTTATCCCGGGTGAAATCTATTTTGCCGGAGGCCGGCCGAAGCATCCGGCTGAACTACAAGCTATTTTTCGAACTGTAAGCGCTGCGGCAAAGGGGGTCAATAGCCGCCATTGGAATTCCGAATCTTATTCTTTCACGTCCCTCAGGAAGGACGTGGTCACACGACATCTTCCGTTCTGTCAGGTCGTAGAACCGGCAACTGCCGGAGCGTGACCTGACAGCCAACCTGTTAATCATACTACTCATACCAATTGACCCAAACCTTAATTGGCCCATCGATTCGCCCCATATAATCAGCGGCACTCGACCCAAACCATTTATCCTGTTGTTCGCACAATCCCGCTTTCGCGGGGTTGTTATGAATATAATTAACCTTCTCTAAAAGAATCTGATCGCTCCAAATCGCAACCCTATCATATTTATCTTGCCAGAGGGATAAAGAACAAGATGGTATCCCCTTTTGGGGCAATTTTCAAGTTTAATTTTAGCAGGAGGTCGAGGTTTAGGGCGGGCATCCTGGTGATATTGGGGCTGATTTCAGGGTTACGTTGGTGGATAATTTGCCAGGGTGTTTGATTTTGTTTATAGCTATTGGTTCTGGCGACATTGAACCAGAAGTTGTAATAGTTAATTTTGGCGAAGAATATCGAGGGTGAGGGGAAGTATTCGACCTCGAAGAATTCATCCTCGATAAGGCGGTGGGCAGTTTCGACATCGGCCTGATAGGTATGGGCGCCCGGGGGAATAGTCTGATGGCGTAGGCCTTTGACGGATTCGACGGTTTTTGTAAAAATAGATGGCTCTTTGGCTGACCAGGCGCCGATCGGAATAATTTTGTTGTTTACTTTGACGAATAATCATGTAATATCCCGTTGGACACATAACTCTCTCCCTGGCTTTTATGGTTTGTGCAAATTCAATAATAGCCAGAGTCGAGTATGTGTCCAATTAATTTAATCCGCCTGCGGCGGATCAATCAACTATTGGCAAGTATCCATTCGTCCGGCAGCTGCCGGACTCATTCCGCCTTTCCCATCCCGCCACCCATGCCGCAACATCCCCAAACCACTCCTA
>CAZTNJ010000180.1:0-4584 GCA_964614835.1 uncultured Ignavibacteria bacterium
GGTATTTCCTGCCTGATTGTCGAGAAAGATACGCCGGGAATGAATCTTGGCAAAAAGGAAAAGAAGATGGGTCTTAAGGCATCGGATACAAGGGAGATATCATTTATCGATTGCAAAGTGCCCAAAGAAAATCTTATCGGCGAAAAAAATAAAGGTTTTAAAATAGCCCTTAGTTTGTTGGATAATGGCCGGGTAGGGGTAGCATCGCAGGCGGTGGGAATCGCCCAGGCGGCCTATGAAGAAGCCTTCAGATACGCCCATGAAAGACAGCAATTTGGCCAACCTCTGGCGAATTTTCAGGCGATTCAATTTAAGCTGGCCGACATGGCCACCCGAATCGAAATAGCTCGATTGATGACTCACAAAGCGGCGGTGTTAAAAGATAAAGGGCGCGCCTCGAAGGAGGCTTCGATGGCCAAATTACTGGCATCGGAAACGGCCAATTTTGTCGCCAGCCAGGCAGTACAGATTCATGGCGGTTATGGCTATGTAAAAGAGTACGCGGTTGAACGTTATTTTAGGGACGCCAGGGTTACCGAAATTTATGAAGGGACATCCGAGGCCCAGAGAATAGTGATTTTTAGAAATCTTGTCGGCACCAAGTAAAAGTGGCCGCAGTTTATTTTATAGGTTATTAAAGCGGGCAATCCTTAATGGATTGCCCGAAAAAATATTTGAGGTTGTTATATGTGGACATCGCCTACCCATGAGAATTTTCGTAATAAAATCAGGGAGTTTGCCGAATCGGAAATAGCTCCTCTTTCGACACAAATGGATCGCGATCAGGAGTTCAGGATGGAATTGGTCGATAAGCTCAATGAACTCGGTTTATTGGGAATGCAGGTCGATAAAGCCTATGGCGGCACTTATTCTGACACCCTTACCTATATAATAGCTGTGGAAGAAATTTCCCGAGTTTGCGGGTCGACCGGTATACTGGTCGCGGCCCATAATTCTCTTGGCACTTATCCTATATATAGATTTGGCACCGAAGAACAAAAGCGAAAATACCTTCCCGAAATAACCAGCGGCGGGAAGTTGGCCGCTTTCGGCTTAAGCGAACCTGATGCCGGTTCCGACGCTGGCGGTACTCGCACATTTGCGGCCAGAAATCACGATGGCTACATTGTTAACGGCACCAAGTGCTGGATAACAAACGGTGGACTCTGCAAAACCTTAATTTTTACGGCGCGAACTTCGAAAGAACAAGGGGTAAAGGGAATATCATCTTTTATTATCGATCATAAAACGCCAGGATTTTCGGTTGGCAAAAAGGAAAACAAACTTGGGGTGCGGGGGTCAGATACAAGATTCCTTCACTTTGAGGATATGTATGTTCCGCAAACAGATAGGCTTGGCGAAGAAGGTCAGGGATTTAAGCAGTTCATGATAACGCTTGATGGCGGGCGTGTGTCTATAGGCGCGATGGCGCTCGGGATCGCTCAAGGGGCCTACGATGTCGCATCAAAGTATGCCATAAAAAGAAAACAATTCGATAAACCGATAGCGGAGTTTCAGGGAATCGCATTTAAGCTGGCTGATATGGCTACACAACTCCAAGCCGCCCGACATCTGGTATACCACGCGGCGGTTTTAAAAGATCAGCCTGGGATTCGATTCACCAAAGAAGCGGCCATGGCAAAACTGTACGCATCTGAAATTGCCAGCAGTATTTCCTACGCGGCAATCGGCATACTCGGCGCCGAAGGATACGGCGAAAAGTACCCGGTTGAAAGGATGTATCGCGATGCCAAAATATGCGAAATCGGCGAGGGAACTTCCGAAATTCAACGGTTAGTGATTTCACGAATACTGGTAGATGAGGCCAGCAAAGCCACATCAAAATTCGGTATCGTTTAGTATTATCAACCGGATATTTGAAACAGATTTAGGGAAAGACGCAATTCCTATTGATAGAATCCGATATTTTATGTATAATATTTATAAGTAACTGTGGAAATCAGTGGAAATAACTAAGGGTAATTTTTGTTATGAAAATAATATCAAAAGCGCATTCTTCATATCCTCGGATAGGCGATAAACCGGAACAGCAGAAGCTTCGCCGGGTCTATCATCTATTGGATAAAAAGAAAATCACATCAGAACAATTAGAAAATACCATTTCGCATACGGTCAAAGAGATTATCGAGGAGCAACTAAAATCGGGATGCGATCTGGTCACGGACGGACAAATCAGGGCTTATGACCCGGTTTCGCATATAGCGACAAAGATTTCGGGATTTGAAATCGGCGGCCTATTGAGATATTTCGACACGAATTTTTATTATCGCCAGCCGAAAATAAAATCGTCGCCGAAATATTTCCGGCCGATTTTCATAGATGAGTTCGCGAACTGTAAATCAATAAGCGGCGGAAAAGCAACCTGTTCGATCTTAGGCCCTTATTCAGTTCTTAAACTTTCGATTTGCGAAATCGATTTTGAAGAAGCGCTGATAGCTCTTACCGAAATATACGCCAAAGAGATCAGAGAATTAAGCGCGATGGGAGCCAGTTTAATCCAAATCGAAGAGCCCGCGATTACTCAAAATCCGGAAGATATCGCTTTGTTGCATAAGTACCTGAAAATTATCTCAATCGGGAGACACCCGGAAGTATTACTTGGGTTGTATTTTGCCGATGCCGCCCCTTTGGTCGATAAACTCGTAGAATTGCCGGTGGCTGGATTGTTATTAGATTTTACCTATTCGAAGGGTCTCTATGATTCCCTTAAAGGTTTTCCGAAAAATATCGGGCTTGGTATAATCGATGGGCGTAATACCAAGATGGAGAATATAGATGAGCTTCGAGCAAAGACCGATAAGCTGTTGGGTTCGCTGGGAAATCAAACAATATATATAACAACCTCCTGCGGTCTGGAATATCTTCCGCGCGACCGGGCATTCGATAAATTAAAGCTATCTGCCGATTTCGCAAATATCTTGAAGGGAGGATTGCAATGAATCCCAAACTCGCTAAATTAAATCTAAATCTTCCCCTCTTCCCTGTCACCAGCGTAGGTTCATTCCCGAAACCGGATTGGTTAACATCTGCCAGGGTCGATTTCAACAACGACAAAATCGATAGGGCGAAATTAGTTGAGCTTGAAAAGAAAGCCACCGACGAATGGATTGAATATCAGGATAAGGCGGGTATCGACGTATTGGTCGATGGCGAAATGTATCGCGGGGATATGGTGGCCTATTTCGCGGAGTTAATGCCCGGATTCGCAAAGGGCGGACTGGTTCGTTCATACGGAAATCGCTTTTATAATAAACCGATCATCAATGATGAGATAAAGTGGCTTGGCCCGATAACTCTTGGCTGGTGGCGTTACGCCCAGGCCAAAACGAAAAAGCCGATTAAAGGTATGCTGACCGGCCCTTACACCATCATGGATTGGTCATTTAATGAATACTACCCCGATCGTAGGGCGGCCGCGATGGCGTTAGCCGAATGTATTCGCAAAGAGGTCGAAGCGTTAATTGATGCCGGTTGTAAAATTATTCAGATTGACGAACCAGCGGTATCGGTTAGGCCAGCCGAAATTGACGTGGCAATTGAAACGATGAATACCATAACCGAGGGTCAAAACGCCTATTTTATCACACATATCTGTTATGGCGCGTTTGAGAAAATTTATCCCAAGATGCTGGAAATTCCGGTAGATAATTTTGATTTGGAGATGTCGAATTCCGATCTCGACATGCTTGAGCTTTTTCATAAGTATCCATTTACCAAGGATATATCATTTGGCGTCGTTGATGTTCACAGCCACCTGATAGAATCGGTTGAAGTCATTCAGGATCGAATTATCAAGGCGACCGAATACATCCCGAAAGAGCAAATTTGGATCGATCCCGATTGCGGGTTGAAAACAAGGACAATTGAGGAATCCAAGGCTAAATTAGATAACATAATGTCGGCAGTGCGATATCTTCGACAGAAGATGTCTTGATGAGTCAAAAAAGGCTTGGTTTTAGGCGGGATTTTTGTATTCCGCCTTTTTTATCGGGTAAAATAAGCTTATTTGGCTTGACTAAAGAAGCCCCTTTTATTAATATGGACGCCAAGCCGGAGTGGTGAAACTGGCAGACGCGCTGGACTCAAAATCCAGTGGGGCCTAAACCCCGTGTCGGTTCGATTCCGACCTCCGGCATTTTTAATGTAAGTTACTCGATATTATCGTATTTTTAAAACATACATTTTTTTATTGACAAGTGGCTATTAATGTGGCATTTTTAAACCAAAGCTACTAGTTACGGCTTCAAGTAGGCTGTATTTAAAATTTAATACTTGAGGAGGTGATTGATTTAATTAACAATCATTAGTTGGCCATTTAACATTAACTTCTTACAGATGAGGTGTGTATGAAGCGAATCTTGTTAACAAGTATTATCTGTTTATTTTTCATGGCTTCTCTAAGCTATGCCGGTGATCTCCAGCTTGAGAAAAAAATAGCTGATTCGCCATCGAAGATAGCAATAAGAAGCTCTGATACGCCCGAGGCTGGACAATTATCAGCCAGGCCGATACCCGTAAATGAAATCTCTATACAAAAACCAACGGCGGCTGAACCAAGCACTC
>CAZTNJ010000181.1:0-4552 GCA_964614835.1 uncultured Ignavibacteria bacterium
ATGTTTTCCCCAAAGGGCCCCCCCACCCTAAAATTACCCGGCCAAAAAACCTAAAATAAAAAAGACCATGATGAATTATATACCATAAGAGAATATGAGGCAACCCAAACCGCTATCTTGGCTGATAACAAAATCGCTAAGATTCGTAAAATGCCGAAAGTCAGTCATTCACCGAAACTAATCCTAAAGCCGAGGAATGCATTTAAAATAGTCCACGACGTTAACCCTTATTCCTGCCGGGCCGGTTTAGATTATAAATTGTCTTTCATAGATTTAGCTTGTAAATGGAAAGCTGATTCTCTATTATAAAAAGTGTATATAATTTTAAAAAAGACCGAGAAAAATGCAACACTTTTCCGGCCTTGGTTGTTTGCTTAATTATGATGAATTTTACTGTTGATTCTACTCTTAAGTACCGCCCGACCTTCTATCGATTTCTTGATGAAATAAAATCATTTACAATAACCATAAAAACTGCATTAAGCAATGGAGACAAGATGCAAAGTAAGTTAGTGCTTCATGCGGCAGCGATCTTTACGCTGCTGCTAATCCCGGCCCTTGCAATGACTGCTCAACAGGTTCGCGTGGTTCAGGATATTGAAAGCATATCGCCTGATTTCAATATCAACCAACGAATTACGGGAATCGATATAGCCGTTGGAATTCCGGCCGTGTCCATTACAACCGAGGAATAATACTCGACGTCATATAGCAAAGTCAATTTACCGCTGGCCAGATACTTAGACCAGGCCGAACTGGCTATAGAGGGGATGCCGGATGTACCTGTTTACACGACAATGCTGGCGATTCCCGATCAGGCCGGAATTCAACTAAATGTCACCTATTCCGGTTATGATGTTTTTGAAAATATCGATTTAGCACCAGTGCAACCATCCCCCTCGGATGTCGAAACCAATCAAAGTATTCCATTTACGATTAATCAAAATGCATATAACACCGACGCCTTTTATCCGGGAGAATTAGCGAGAGCCAACGAGCCGGTGATTATGCGCGACGTGCGTGGCGTTCAGATACAGATGAATCCCGTTCAATATAATCCTGTACGCCATGAACTTCGCGTATATCGCGATTTATCGGTCAGCATTGATTTCTCCGGAGAACCGGTGAACCCCAAAACCGTTAGTCACCCTTATGTGTCCGAGGGATTTTTGCCGCTTTATAAGAACCTGTTCGCTAATGCCGAAGAAGTGTTGGCAAATGTGGAAGTTAAACGCGGCGGATATATGATTATCTGCAAGGCATCTCTGGTCGATTCCCTTAAAGCCCTGGCCATGTGGAAACATCAAAAAGGTTATTCCGCCCGCATAGTACCAACAACCGAAATTATACCCAGCGGCGCTCCTACCAATACGCAAATCTTCAATTTCATCAAGAGCGCTTATGAAACCTGGCAGGATCCGCCCGAATATGTTATGCTGGTTGGCGATATGGACGGCCCTCTTGTGGTTCCGAATTATCCTTATTCCAGTTATCCATCAGACCACAAATACTCCTGCGTAGCCGGTACCGATTTCTTGTCCGATATTTTTGTGGCACGTTTATCAGTAGATTATATGTCCGAACTTCGCGTCGCGGTTTCGAAAATATTTAAATATGAAAAGACTCCGCTTATGCGCGATCCCGAACATTGGATTCGCGGTTTTGCCTGCGGTTACACAATGTTCAGCACCGCTCGTTTTACTACTTTATGGGTTCGGGAACTCGCTTTGCGCAAGGGCTTCGCGCTTGTAGATACAGTGTTTGGTTCAAGCCATGATGCCCGGGTCGTAACCGTTATGAATAGCGGTCCCGGATATATATGGTATAGGGGCGAAGGCGGCACGAATGGCTGGTGGGGCGTTGATTATTCGATTTCCGACCTCACGGCAATGCCAAATCACCAGAGACTTGGCGTATGCTCGCCTTTGACCTGCGGTTTGGGCGATTTTTCGGCCAACGAGTGTTTCGGCGAGACCTGGATTCGCATGGGACTCAACCCCGATAGCTTAAAAGGCGGTCCGGCGTTCTATGGCGTAACTGACCATTTCACCCATACCAAATGGAACAACCCAATTATGATTGGGTATTTCTTCGGTATGTTCGAGCAGGATTTATATCATTTCGGCCAGGCTGCTATTGCCGGTAAACTTCAGGATTATCGCACCTTCCCCAGAAATCTAAGCACGGTTCAACAGTATTTTAATACTTACAATATGCAGGGCGATCCTGAATTGGAATTAAGGATGAAAATTCCAATTCTGCTAAGGGTTACTCATGCAGATACGATTGACTTCGGGCTCAATCACATCGAAGTAAATGTGCTTGACACGGCCAATAATCCAATCGAAAATGCTTATGTCACCCTTATCAAAATGGATAGCACTACCGAGGAGGTTTATAGTATCGGTAAAACCGATGCCAATGGTAATCTTGAATTGTCGTTTAACGCCCGCACTCCCGGCACCATGATCCTGACCGTTTCCGGACGCGACTTGTATCCATATCAGGGAAACGTTGTACTGGTAAACAGCGAAGTCGCGGTCGGCTACGATTCTATGTCGGTTGATGATGATATGCTTGGTTACTCGATTGGCAATGGCGATGGCATTATTAATCCCGATGAAACTATCGAGTTGTATATCGACTTGAAAAATTTCGGCAGCGAAACGGCGGCCAATAACGTTGTCGCAACTTTAACCTCACTTGATATGAGCGTGGCCGAAGTATTCGATGGCAATCGCTCGTATGGTAACCTTGCTCCCGGGGCTCGTCATACTAACGAAAACCCGTTTATAATCCGAATTAATCCTAACGCCCAGGATGGCGACATAGTCAGGCTTAAACTGGATGTTACGGACCAAAATCACGATAGCTGGTTCTCGGTGCTCGAAACGCCAGTTGAAGCCGCTAAATTCACCATAAGGGGGATTGTTATTCAAGATGAAAACAATCGACTCGATCCCGGCGATACGGCATATATAGTGCTCACCATTAAGAACTCCGGGAACACGGATGCCACCGGGATAACCGCGACTGTAACAAGCAACGATGACTATTTGACCATTCTGGATGGCAATACCGTATTCGGTGATATTGCTGTTGGGGATAGCTCTACTAATACGGCTGACACGATAGCTATTGCCGTCGATCCCGGGGCATTTCCGGGTCAGAGAATTAATTTTGCATTAAATACCACAACTGCGATCGGCGCGAAATCAAGGGTCGCGTTCAGCGTCGCGGTTGATAGTGTTCTGGTGGCGACTGATCCAACCGGCCCGGATGATTATGGCTACTACATGTTCGACAAAACTGATACTGGTTTCGCAATGCATCCTACGTATGAATGGGTTGAGCTTGCTCCCGGCCTCGGCGGTCAGGGAACGCGTTTAGGTTTTGGCAGCGCCGATGATAAATCGCTTCTCGTTACTCTTCCATTCGATTTTGTATACTATGGAGTGCCTTATAGGCCGATAATTGTCTGTTCCAACGGTTTCATTTCTCCTGATACCGATCGTTTTGACCAGGGCGGCAATTATTGGGCCGATTTCTTCAATTGGCCGATGCCCGATCCGGGTAATTGCCGGGCTCAGATTTCTCCGCTATGGGATGATCTGGCTGTAACATCCTCGGGAAATTATGGCGTATTTACCTGGTACGATACTGCAAATAACCGGTATATAATTGAATGGGCTCATGCCACCAACCGCAACACAAGCGCTGTCGAAACTTTCGAAATCATCATATATGACCCGGTATATTATCCAACAATAACCGGAGACGCGGAAATAGTGTTCCAGTACAACGCTTTTTTAAATAACGACTCGGAAGAAAACTACGCCACGGTGGGCATCGAAAGCTGGGACCAACTGACCGGTATCCAATATACTCATGATAGCTACTATACCGCCGGATCAGCCACCATCACCTCCAGCAACTTCGCCATAAAAGTAACCACCAATAATGGCCGGGGCGGCGTGCGGGGAACCGTCGATCTGGGAGTCCCTGGTTCTAATGCCGATGTCTTTGTATCCACGGCGACTGGACAACACCGATACACTTCCGCCGACGGCGCTTATTGGCTAAGAAGCGTTCCTCCCGGCATGACCAGTATCACAGCTAAAACCGATGGTTATTTCCCGATGACAATCGATAGTGTCAATGTCGTTGCTAATATCACGATCGATAGTATCAATTTCGCTCTGACCAGATGCCCCATCCCTGATAGCGTTGTCGCCACGGATTCGCTTGAAAATAGAACGGAAATCCGTTGGCACGCGATTACACACGCCAATTTGGATGGCTACAATGTGTATCGGAGTCGCTGGCAATCAGGTTCATACACCAAACTTAATAACGCTCCCATAACCGGTACTCTGTTCATCGATTCAACCACAATCGATACCTCCATTTATTGGTACTACGTGACTGCCAGTTATTCCAATGGCACGATTTGGAATGTAGAATCGTTTATTTCCGAAAAAGATTCGGGTAAGCGACGCGGCGCGGTCAGCATAGATAACGGCGTCTCCGTTCCCCGGGAGTTTTTCCTGGC
>CAZTNJ010000182.1:0-4548 GCA_964614835.1 uncultured Ignavibacteria bacterium
CACAAAGTGTATATGATTGGGCATAATTACATAACCCGGTATTTTGATATTGAATTTCTTCCGAATATTATCAAGTTCTTCGAGAAATATGTGTTTGGTTTGGTCAGAAAGCATGTTTGACAATTGCCGATAACAACTAAAAGTTATAAATCGGGCTGTTCCTAAATCATCATAGTGTTTTAATTTTGGCATTTGTGTTCTCTTAACCGATCCCACCCCAGAGGGGCTTGTTGAAAAAGCAAATATTTCATGTCATTTCGAAACATTGATTAATTTAGTTAAATAGGGCGAATGCAATTCGCCCCTACGCTTAATATCCATTATTCACGCTTAATCCTATTATGGCTTTCGCAACACTCCCCAGAGCGGTGGGGCACCCAAAATCACGCCTTCTTATTAATCTTTCGTCCACCATCCCGCCTATATCCATCACTCCCCGTGACTACTGTCCTGTACACTTAATATAACAAACATGGATAAACCGGTCAAGAGAAAAATCGACCTCACCCCGGCCTTTGGCCACCCCTCTCCCGCGCGGGAGAGGGGACGGGGGTGAGGTTTATTCCGCCTAATTACCCCATCGCCAGATTAGGGGAGAGGAAGGTCGCTTCGTATTCGGAAATCAGAGTATTCATAAGTTCTTTTAGTCCCCTGTAGGTCGCGGTTCCGACCCGTATGGGAGAAACCCGACAATCTGCTACTTCAACAACACCATCCGCCGGGTCTGCGAGTTATCGTTAGTTTTCAATCGGGCGAAATATATCCCGGAAGCCGCTTCACTGGCATCCCATACGATATCGTACCTGCCCGCATCAAGCGATTGATACGCCCACTTGTTCACAAGCCCGCCGGTGATATCGAAAATCGTTAATTCGACTGGCGATTGCTTCGTCAAAGAAAATGATATTTTGGTTTGGGCATTGAACGGATTGGGGTAATTTTGTTTAAGATAAAAATCGCCGGGCGTTTCTTGCCCTTTATCTTTTATACTGCTGGTTAATTGCATTACCGCGTTTACAACCGTGGTTTGCGTTGGAGTAAAGGGAATAAATGTGATCGTCGTATCCTGATAACTTTCATGTGAGAAAGTCATGCTCGTATAGCCCGCCCAAACGCTATCGTATCGGTAATACCCCTGGTTGTCCGTATGGATGCCAAGATCAGTATGGTTGATTAAGACATCCGCGCCCGCGATAGGCGAAGAAAATGAATCGGTAACCACGCCTTGCACGGATGCGTATAACGGGTTCATCAGCGGATAATAATCAAAAGTGGCGCCGCCGGATATCGGCATGGGGTCATCGCCGATTCCATTGCTGTCATTATCCGGCCCCGGGTAATCCGACCAAAAGTTGCCTTCGCCGCTTCCCATGGCGCACCAATAATTATTGCCGTACATGTCGTAAGCCTGGCCGGAATCGCCGTTATTTCTAAAATTATTGCGAAGGAAAGCATTGTTTTCGCCACCGCCCATGCACATCGATATTGAGACGCCGTATTGCGTATTTCCCTGGATATCGTTACATTCAATTATGTTTTCCTGGGAGGTTATCATCAATATCCCGATTGTATTTCCTAAAATCCTGTTGCCACAAACGATATTCTGATAATGATGCATCATGATATGATCGAAATTTATCGCGGCGATATGATTTAAATCGAATACGTTGTTTTCGATAATGTTGACCTGCGACCCAATAAGGCTGTCAGGATTTTCCGTCAAACGAATTCCGCTTCCCAGGTTGTTATCGAAAAAATTGCACCTGATTATGTTGCCCATACCGCCTTGTAAAACCACGCCATCATAATTGTACCAGATATAGCAATTGCTGATCAGGCAGGAATCCGCCATATCGAGAAGTATAGCCGCATCATCATACATATCACCGCCTCTTACCTGTAAATTTCGAATTGTAACATGATTCGCGGTAATCGTGACAATATCGCCGTCACCCGGCGGTTCAATATAAGTGTGGTCTATATGAGAGCCGATTATTGCTACCGGTTTATCGATAGTCAGAAATTCCGTGAATGTACCGAAACCCACGAAAATCGTATCATATGGGCTACATCCGTCGATTGCTTGTTGAATCGTCGGGTAATCCCCCGGTACATGAATAGTGTTAGCGGATGACGTCACATATAAAGCCGCCGCAATTAATGTCGAAAAGACAATAGCGCTTTTCATATTTGCCTCATGGTTTAAAGTTGTTCAGCCAAAAATTAGCCTATCTAATATAAACCGGTTTATTAACACTTTAAGCAATCACGACAGAAACAAAACTCGGCGATTTTTATTATAGCTTAATTTAGCAATTATCACAAACCAATACAAGAAAAATACTTAATTGGCTCCGGCAGGAATATTCGAATCCTATAATAAAAAAGGCGGCCTCGGTTGTTCAGCCGCCTTCCAGTGGCATACTTTATCAGGACATGCCGGGAGTAAAAAGACTATTTCAGTAATCTTGCGTTTAGCTTAATTTCGGTTGCCGCCAGCGCCTGCGATACCGGGCAACCCGTCTTGGTTCCTTCGGCAAGCTGCTGAAATTTTACTTCATCGATGCCGGGCACGGAAGCCTCACAATGAAGCTCAATCAGGGTAATTTTGAAGCCGGTTGCCACCTTGTCGAGATGGACCTTTGCGGTCGTGGAAACCTTCGTTGGAACGAACCCGGCTTCAGATAAACCATGCGATAACGCCATGGAGAAACATCCGGCGTGGGCTGCTCCGACCAATTCTTCCGGATTGGTTCCTTTGCCGTTTTCAAATCTGGATGCGAACGTGAACGGGCCTTCGTAGGCGCCGCTGCCAAGTTTCATCGAGCCTTTACCGGCCGCGAGATTTCCTTCCCAGACCGCGCTTGCGTTACGAATCGCCATTTTAAATCCTCCATTACATCATTATTGGGCTGATTGTCGCCCATTAAATCTTTTGTTAATTATTCCTGATTACAAGAACCGTACAATATCAATGTTAGTTCTTGAAAAAGACAATATATTTTAACCCGTTCGGCGAAATAATTCAATCAGAATATTTGACAATGGTCATTGAATTTGTTAGTTTGGTTCATTATGAAATTGAACTTCAACCAAGGTAAGCATTTGTGAACACTCATTTTTATTCGGTAATTAGCGGAACAGGAAGCTATATCCCCACCCGTCAAATATATAATAACGATTTCCTCAACAACAAATTTTTCGATTCCAATGGCGAGCCTCTCAAAAATCCAAACGAGGAAACGATCCGCAAACTTCAGGAAATAACGGGAATCCAGGAACGCCGTTTTGTCACCGATGATCTGGTCGCTTCCGATATCGCTTATTTTGCCGCCAAAGATTGTCTCGAATCATCCGGTATCGATAAAGAAACCCTCGATTATATAATCGTCGCCCACAACTTCGCCGATATCAAAGCCGATAACCGACACTCCGATTTCGTGCCATCGCTGGCTGCCCGAGTCAAACATAAATTGGGTATCGTCAATCCCTATACCGTCGGATATGACCTTCCATTCGGTTGTCCGGGATGGCTACAGGGGGTCATCCAGGCCAATTATTATTTAAAATCCGGCGATTGTAAAAAAGTGATGGTTATCGGGGCCGAAACGCTTTCTCGTATCGCTGACCCCGCCGACCGCGACAGTATGATTTATGCTGATGGCGCCGGCGCGACAGTTTTAGAGGCGGTGGCCTCCGATCATCCCATAGGAATACTTTCGCACGCGGTTCGCTCCGATACTATCGATCATGCCTATATGCTTTGGATGGGGAAATCTTACGATCCTAATCATAAAGGCGATGAGTTATATCTTAAAATGGATGGCCATAGTCTTTACGAATATGCGCTTAAAACAGTACCTCTGGTCGTGAAAGAAAGTATCGATAAAGCGGGAATCCCGATCACAGAAATCAAAAAAATTCTGATTCATCAAGCTAATGAAAAAATGGATGAGGCTATTTTAAAACGCCTGTTTAAGCTCTATGGTGTTAAAGAACAACCGCAAAACGTTATGCCGATGACCATATCATGGCTGGGAAACAGCTCGGTGGCCACCCTGCCAACGCTTCTGGATTTACTGCTCAAGGGCAAAATAGACGGCCATGAATTGGAGGGCGGCAAGACAATAGCGTTCGCCTCAGTAGGCGCCGGGATGAATATTAATTCGGTTATCTATCGTTTCCCGCATAAATAATAATTTTTGTTTTCATAAAACTATCGCGTTACAGAGACAATGCTTGCCTTGTCCCTGCCCGATTGTTAGATAATTGGCTATATTTTGCTTACCCAATCAGCGGTCTTTATATAATCCGCGAATCGGATCAGATTCAGCCCATGTTCACTTTTCAACATTTCATAATCTATCTCATAACCGACATCATCGAACCAACGGAACATCATGGCAAAATCGTGACCGAATATTTCGTCGGCGCCTTTATGGGGTAATGCCTGATAGCCTATTTTCTTACCTGCCGCGATCGAAATCATTGACATTGCTTCTGGTAAGGTTATCTCATCTCCTCCCAGATCGATTTGTTGCCCGATAT
>CAZTNJ010000183.1:0-4513 GCA_964614835.1 uncultured Ignavibacteria bacterium
CGGCATCTGCCTCCGAAATCGTTGCCGGCGCGATTCAGGATTGGGATAGGGCAGTGATTATCGGAAATACTACATTCGGAAAGGGATTGGTTCAGCAGGTCTATCCGTTAACTGAGGACGCCGCTCTAAAATTAACCACTGCCAAATGGTATGTGCCATCGGGGAGATGTATCCAGAAAGATATCCGTTCAACCCGTCATCCCAAACCTATGCTTGATTCAACGCTTGCCGATGGCGTCACTTTTGATACTACTTCCGCCAACACAGGTTCAACTAAAACTAAGGAAATTTTCCATACCAAAGGCGGCCGAATTGTCTATGGCGGTGGCGGCGTCACGCCCGATGTTACGGTCGAAGATACCCGGTTAAATGCCCTTGAATTAAACTTGGAAAGACTTTCGATGTTCTTTGATTTCGCGGTGAAATATGCCAATGAAAATCCGAAAACTGCGGAGGATTTCGAAGTTACGCCGCAGATTATCGATCAGTTCAAACAATACTTAAAAGACAAAAAATTCGCCTATAAATCCGAACTCGAACTAGATCTGGAAAAGCTGGAAAAAACCATCGTCGAACAAAAGAAAGAAAACGAATATGCCAAGCCCTTGGCCGATATACGTGCGCAAATTGAACTCGATAAGGAACAACAATTCAACCAGAGTCTCGATTATATTCATCGATCGATTAAAAGAGATATATTGACTAATCTTTATGGCGAAAAAGCCGTTTATCGCCAGATTTTACTCAAGACAGACCCTTATGTTGACAAGGCCGTCAGCCTGTTGACTTCTCCAAAAGAATACTCGGCCATTCTCGAACCCGACTCCCGGAAATAAAGGCCTATTAGTTATGACGAAAGCCTCCGCGCCGGGCGGAGGCTTTTTTTATTATAACCTTAAAAATTTTACTTGACTATTTATAAAAAATATACCATTTATCTCCACAAGCAAATAATCTTCTTGTTGCTTTTTACCATCCCGGTCAACACTATCTAAAAAGTGAACGTTTAGTATTTTCCGCCATGGATGGCGGTAAAACAGCCTAAATCGCCTTTGGGCGAGGGGGAGAAATGATTTCTGTTGATAGGGCGTTGCAGATTATTACTGATTCGGTAGAGTTGTTAGAACCAGTACTGATGCCAATACTTGAAGCGCGTGGCAAAGTATTGGCGGAAGATGTAATTTCACGCGAAAATATACCTTCATATGATTACGCGGTTATCCCGGGATGCGCGGTCCGCGCCCGTGATACCGAAGGCGCTTCTCCATCGAATCCTATCGAGGTAATCGTCGATGGAGAACTCGTTCCCGGTCAACCATGGCAAAACCCGCTTAAGCCGATGCATGCGGTTAAGATTTGCTCGGGCGCCGCGGTACCGAAGGATGCAGACAGTATCCTTCCGGAAGAGCACCTGGTCAGGCTTCCCAACGGCAGACTGCGGATTTATAAACCAGCGCAACCAGGAGATAATATCCGGATAAAAGGCGAAGATATCGGAAAAGGAACGCTGGCGCTTCCTAAAGGGAAGAAGCTCAATGCGTCAGATATCGGGATGTTATCGGTTATTGGCCTCACCGAAGTCAAATGTTATCGCGCTCCCAAAGTCGCATTTTTGGTTACCGGTAGTTCTATAGCTGATAATGAAGGTCCACTGCCGGACTATATGATGCGAAGTTCCGTGAGATACACCTTGTATTCCCAGCTCGCGGAATACGGCGCCGAACCTGTTGATCTCGGTATCGCCGGTCATAATCGCGAAGATATCACCCAGAAAATTATCGAGGGTTTGATGTACGATATGTTCATCAGCTCGATCGGACCGGCGCAGGAGGATTTTAACTATGTGAAAAAAGTGCTGGAAAGGCTGGGGATGGATACGAAATTCTGGAAAGTGGCCATTAAGCCGGGCAAACCATTAATCTACGGAACGGTTGGCAAAATGCCAGTTTTCGGATTGTCCGGCCATCCGTTTTCATCGTTTGTGGTACTGGAGCAGTTAGTAAGGCCGGCTTTGATGAAGATGATGGGGATGCAGTCGATTCGGCGCACGGAGGTTCTGGCCACGCTTACAAAAGACATTCGCGGCGATGATGGAGTCACCTGTTACATCAGAGCAATAGTAAATCTTAACAGTAACGGTTTCCAGGTTACTCCGGCAATTCGGCGCACCAATTCGGTACGGGCTTTGTCCACAATCAACGGTTTTATTATTGTACCTCCAAATACGGGCTATTTAAAAACTGGGGACAAAGTCCGGGTACAGATTCTGGCAGAACCAGAACCGGAACCACAGGTCAGTAATAATTAAGTCCGGTTATTACGTTTTGCCCCTTAAGTCCGAACTTCTATAATAGTGTTTATTAGTGTTTTTGATTTTATTGCGGCTATTCGCGATTTTAGGAGACTCTTACAAAACTCCTAACTTGGCGTTTCCTTGCTAATCCAATGATTAAACAACCAATAACCATAAGAATATCTTCAAAGATACGCATCAATAAATCAGATTTCGTGCTGGCAGATGTTGAGAAGCAGCCGCAATTTATGTTTATTCCCCGTATATAACTTACAGCTAATGCAATAATAAATGCCGCCAACATGCCTCCGATAATGAGATTCGCCGCTTTATATTTCCAGCCAATTATAAGCAGAGTTCCCGAAATAATCTCAATCCAGGGGATTGCAATCGCGATAATATTGATTAAAGAGGGCGGGAAAAGTCGATAATTATGGATAATTCGCGCAAAAGCGTCGGGATTTATAATCTTGTCGATGGATGCGTATATAAAAATTCCGCCTATGACA
This sequence comes from uncultured Ignavibacteria bacterium, assembly GCA_964614835.1. Taxonomy (GTDB): domain Bacteria; phylum Zixibacteria; class MSB-5A5; order UBA10806; family 4484-95; genus JAAYTW01. Next base: position 2,803 of record CAZTNJ010000183.1, read on the forward strand.
ATTCTAATTGCCAGAATAATCCATTTATTCAGATTCATGCTTGGCCTCAAGCGGCAGATTTAGCTCTACCCACTTTTTAATTCCCCCGAAAAAGATATATGCGTTGGGGTATCCCTGAAATTTTAGCTCGCGCGCCATGTCCAATGAGGCCTCGCAATCAAGCCCTCCGCAGTAGCAAACCAGCTTTGATTCGGGCTTGATTTTTGTCTGAATATCAGCCCAATACTGATCCCATTCTTCAAACGGAAAATTTATCGCGCCCGGAATGTGTCCTTCAGCATACTCATTAGGTTCCCTGGCATCCAGGAAAATCGCCTGACGCGACTCCCACAAGGAAAAAGCATCTTCCATCGCCAAAAGGGAGTCAACTTTTGGGTCATATGATGGAGGTTTTTCCAATTCGACTTTATGTCGGTTGTCATACCAGACTCCCTTAATTGCTATGCCATTGGGAGACAAAGCATTAACCGAGAATGCTACAATTGTTGATACGACCAATATAAGAATTGCGTCTTTGAGAGTGCCAACCATCGTTTGAAAATAAGCGCCTTTCACATTCTGTCAAGCCTAATTATTTTATTTCTTCTACTATAATATGACTCTACGGTTCCAAAAAGGTAACAGATTTATTAAACTTTATGCGCGGTAATGTGTTATAAAACGATAGACGGGATGATTTATATTGACAATAATGATAAATATCGTAAATTAACAATTGGTATAGGAACTGGGGTGAAGTGTGCTTAATAGGCATGTGCTGGTTTTGAACCAAAACTATGAACCCCTTTCTGTTTGCTCGGTTAGGCGAGCGGCAGTGATGGTTCTTCTTGAGAGGGCGGAGATTATCGAAACATTAGATAGTCAGCGGCTCCACTCGATTAATCGTAGTATGCCGGTCCCATCGGTGGTTAGATTGGCTACCTATATTAGAGTTCCTGCCAAACAGGTATTGCTGTCTCGAAAAAATATTATCAAGCGGGATGGCGGCCGATGCCAGTACTGCGGCAAGAAATCGCCCGATATGACGGTCGACCATGTACTGCCGAAGAATAAAGGTGGAGCAGACACATGGGAGAATTTGGTTGCGGCCTGCCAGGAATGTAACAATAAAAAAGGACAAAGAACCCCTGAACAGGCTCAAATGGTGCTGGCTCGCAAACCCCGAAGGCCGAATCACATCACTTTTATCCAGCAATTTATCGGAATTGATGATTTCCATTGGAAGCGCTATTTGTTTATGGACTAAGCACTTAACAGATTCAAAGTAGCTGAGGAATTTAAAAACTGAAGATTAAAACGCACGGTTAAGATATTATATGTTTTCCCCGGATTTTTTATTCGGATGTTAATCTTGCGTTTAACCCATCTTAGTTTATTTAGCAAAGGATACGATGAAAGGTGTAATATTATCGGGGATGCAACCGACCGGACAATTGCATTTGGGAAATTATGAAGGAGCTTTAAAAAACTGGGTTCGCCTTCAAAATGATTATGAGATGTACTTATGTATTGTCGACTGGCATTCGTTAACATCGGATTTCAATGACACGGCGGGAATGAAAGAACGGATTTTCCAGATGGCCTGTGATTATATGGCGGCTGGTCTTGACCCAGCCAAATGCGCGATATTCGTTCAGTCGGAAGTGAAAGAACATGCCGAACTGCATTTGTTGTTATCGATGATTACTCCTACATCTTGGTTGGAACGGGT
>CAZTNJ010000184.1:0-2920 GCA_964614835.1 uncultured Ignavibacteria bacterium
GGCTGGCATAGCCGCTCATTCCTGGGATTTGCCGATCTTGGCGGCGGGCCAAACCCGTGGCTGTATTTTACTACCCCTACAAAAGCCCTGAATTTTATAGTTCATACAGTCGATAACTCTTCGTTGGTTGGCCAGACAGTTGTTGCTTTCCGCAATGGCGTTAGCAGCACTCTGGGTGGCCCGGCATTCGGCGATACATTGGGAGGCCCGGGCTTTACGGTCGCGGCGCACTTTGCTTATCTACTGTTTTCGGCTAATTCTGCCCCTGTAATTGGCGAGATTAACCTGCCCTCTAATTTTTGCGGACATGCGTATTCGGAATATACTTTCTGCGTTACCGATGCTGATCTCAACAATATTACTGTTACATCAAATTACGGTACCATAGTAACCGTAACCGATGAACCTGGCAACTGGTGCGGATATATTGATTTTTCCGGCGTGGTCGTTAACAACGTAACCCTGATTGTAAACGCCACCGATGGCACCGATCCGGCGACTCCGGTCTCGATTCCGAACTTCTCTAGTTCCGGAATGATCGGTTCTATCATTGTTGATATGATTGATTCTTTGCCGATCTGGCCGGGTTATTCCGATTGGATGCCCATAACAATGTCTTCAGGGACAACGTGTATTGGCGGTTTTGAATTGACGATTGTTTATGATCCAACCGTGCTTCAAATTTTGAACATCCGCAAAGAAGCCGCTATTGAACATGGCGAATACTGGTTTGTAAATTACAATCCTACGGTTACCCCGGGATGTCCTCCCGGTTCACCATCTGGCGCCGTGAAAATAACGTTTATCAACGATTTGAACAATCAGATAACAGCGCCGCGAATTTGCAATTTACCAGACAATACGCCGCTATTTTCGATTAAGTGGTATGTAAAACCCGAATTCAATTATCCATCAAATTTCTGTATCCCGATCTGTTTCTACGAGTGCGAACCGATGAACTATCGCTGGAATGCCGTGACCGATGAAACCGGTATGAAAGTCTGGAAAACCGAAGGTTGCGATGATGCGTATTTATCCACCAGCTATCTTGATTTGAGATGCGGCAATATTAAAATCCAAAGCGCGGGCAGCGTGATACGCGGCGATGTCAACCACAATTCGCAAGCCTATGAAATCGGCGATGCCGTTCTGCTGGCGAATTATCTGATGGATCCCGCCAATTATCCTCTCGATGCCTGGCAGTTGCACGCGGCCGATATCAATGGCGATGGCGCTCTTGGCACAATTGCCGATTTAATCATGTTAATTAACATCGTTAACAGTACTATTCCCGCCCCCGGCGGCAAGCTTAATCCGCTCGATATTCCTGTCACAGTTTCGATGCCAGCTAACGCTTCCGGAGACATGAACGTAACCGTTAATTCCAGTTCCGAAATTGGCGGCGCCCTGGTGCGTATCAACCATGCCGGCGTTCAACTCGGTGTTCCCACTGCCGACAACATGACCATCCTGTATACCGATAAAAACGATGTGATGACAGTTGTCGTGTATGATGGCACTATTCCAGCCGGTAATCACACCCTGTTTACTGTGCCGGTTATCGGTTCCGGTTCGATGACTTTCGGCGATGTCGATGTGTCCGACAATATCGGCCACACCCTTGCCGCTACCGCCAAAATTGGCGAAGCGCTTCCGACATCGTTTAGCGTTGCCCAGAACTATCCGAACCCATTTAACGTGAAAACCTCAATCGGTTTCGCTCTTCCTAAGGCCGCCGATGTGAAAATCACGATTTACAACGTGGCCGGTCAGGTAGTTCAGACTATTAACGCTGGGCACATGGATGCCGGTATCAATTCGGTAATCTGGGATGCCAGCAATGTTGGCAGCGGTATTTATCTGTACAAAGTGGATGCCGGAGAGTTTACCAAGACCATGAAGGCGACTCTGCTTAAGTAATAAGCATTACGGTTTCGGGAATCATAGTTCCCGAAACACGATAGTATAGAATACGCGAAGGCGGTTCCAATCGGAGCCGCCTTTTTTATTCATAATATTTTGTAACGCAAGCTTTTGCTTTCCGTAAACAAAAGAGGTATATTGCGCCTAATAAAAGGTGTTCCGCAACAAAACACAAAGGAGCGTTGTGCAATGAAAATGATTCGAACGACCGCGCTGATTCTGCTGGCGATAATGCTGTCGGCAACTGCTTTCGCGCAGGTCAATGAAGCCCCCACTCGCGATAAAATCGCGGACAAATACAAATGGGACCTAAGCGATTTCTTCAAGAGCGATTCGCTCTGGCAAGTCGAATTCGATGCCCTCAAGGCGCGCATTCCCGATATACTGAAATATCAGGGAAAGCTGGGCGAATCGGCGCCGAATCTGGCCGGATGTCTGGCCCTGAACGACACTTTAAACATGCGGGCGCATCGCCTGTATGCATACGCCTCCTTGAAATTCGATGAGGACCAACGGGTCGGCAAATATCAGGGAATGCGGCGGCAGGCTTATGGATTATACGCGCAGGTTAATGAAGTCGCGTCCTTTATCGAACCGGAAATCCTCACAATTCCCGACGCTACCCTAAAAACGTTTTTGGCCGGCGATCCCAAATTGGCGACTTACAAGTTCTATCTGGATGATATCATTCGACGCAAGGCGCATATTAAGTCCCCCGAAGTCGAGGAAGTTTTAGCGCTGGCGGCGCCAGTCACCAATGGCCCGACAAATATTTTTAACATGATCGACAACACCGATGTGAAATATCCAAATATCAAGGACGAGAACGGCCAGGAAATCGAACTGACTCGTGGGCGCGCATCGCAGATAATGGAATCGCCCAACCGGGAACTTCGCCGCAGAACCAGCCAGGCAATCAGCGATGTCTATCACAAATACAAAAATTCGTTAAGATCGGAAGAGCGTCGTGTTGGGAAAGTGGGTTGTGGGGGGGGGG
>CAZTNJ010000184.1:2930-4067 GCA_964614835.1 uncultured Ignavibacteria bacterium
CCGGGTTAATGTCAAAGACCATAATTTTAGGGTTTTTAATTACACCCTGGTAGGGGCATTGTTTTACGATGAAGGGACCATGGTTGCCACATCCAACTCGTACGATAAAGCCTACTCGCTGTTTGCTGCCGGTGATGAACGCGGCTTTGGCGGCCTCCGTGGATGGCGACATATTCTACACCAAGGCCCGCGGCTATAATACCTGTCTCGATAGAGCCCTGGATGGCGACAATATCCCGCCGGAGGTATTCCACAATCTGATTAAAGCCGCGAATAATAATTTAGCGCCACTACATAAATATATGGCTCTTCGCAAGAAAGTGCTGGCGGTCGACACATTGTTCGGATTCGATCTGGCGGTGCCATTGGTGCCCGAATACAAGATGCATTTTACCTATGAGCAGGCCCAGAAATTCATGATGGATGGCTTAAAACCGCTCGGCGCGGATTATCTCAAAGATGTCCAGACCGTACTGGATTCGCGCTGGATCGATGTTTACGAAACCCAGGGCAAGGAATCGGGCGGTTACACCTGGGGATCGTATATGGTTCACCCGGTGATGCTTCTGAATTTCAACGGCACCTTAAGCGAAGTGTTCACTTTGGCGCATGAGATGGGGCATGTCATGCACAATTACTACTCGTACAGAAACGAGCCGTATATCTACGCCGGGCATTCATTGTTCACCGCAGAAGTGGCTTCCACTTGCAACGAAGCGATAATGATAAAGTATATGTTAGCGCACGCCAAAGATAAAAATGAAAAGCTGTACTTGTTGAATTACTATATCGATCAGATTATCGGGACGTTTTACACCCAGGTCTGGTTCGCCGAATACGAACTGAAAATTCACGAGACAGTCGAAAACGGCGGCGCTCTGTCGACCGATTCGCTGCGCCATTTCTATCGTCAGATTTACCAGAAGTACTACGGGCCGGACATCTTCATTCCCGAAGATCGCGATCTGGGCGGTTTGCGAATAAGCCATTTTTACCGTAATTATTACGTTTACCAGTATGCCACCGGTTACGCGGCCTCGCAGATGCTTTCCAAGAAAATTATGGATGGCGATAAGAAGGCAGTGGCGGCTTACAAGGAATTCATCAGAACCGGTTCATCGGCTACCAGGTCTTCTT
>CAZTNJ010000184.1:4077-4391 GCA_964614835.1 uncultured Ignavibacteria bacterium
GGGCTTATTATGGTCTTGGGGGGTTAAAAGTATTTATAATTAACCGGTTATAGGGTTATCCTGTCGATATCCTCAAGAAAGCCGGAGTGGACATGACCACCACTGAGCCGTTCGACAACACGATAAAGATATTCTCGCAGCTTGTGGATGAGTACGAAAAGCTGTTGCTGAAGAAATAATTATACAATTTATGTTGTTGTAATAAAGGCGACCCCAGCTAGATGGGATCGCCTTTATTGGTACAATACGCGGCAGTTCCCTGATAGGGATTTCTTCAAATAAAAAATCGTTGAATGTTTTAAAATATACTTGAT
>CAZTNJ010000185.1:0-4350 GCA_964614835.1 uncultured Ignavibacteria bacterium
GATTCGGAAATTGCCGATTATGTCATCGGGTTTGTCCATAACATGGCTGTGGTCGGCCACCAGCACGAATATTGTGTTGTTGAAATAAGGCTCTTTGGCGGCCGCCTCGAAAAATCGCCCCAGCGCCCAATCGGAATAATGAAAAGCGTTCAGCCCTTCATGATAATCAAGCGATTCGGGGAATATCTCAAAGCTTTTATCGGGCAACACAAATGGGTCGTGATTCGACAGAGTTAATATCGTGCCGAAAAACGGTTGCTGCGATTGAGCGAAAATTTCGTTCGCGCGATTCAACACTATATGGTCGGGGATTCCCCATTTGCTGGATTCCTTTCGATTCGGGAAATCCTCGATTCCGACAAAATTCCCGATTCCCTGCTTGCGGAAAAAGCCGCCCATGTTGTCGAACATCAAATCGCCGCCATAGATAAAGTACGATTGATAGCCGCGCTCGGACAGAATTCGCGGAAGCGACAAAAACGGCAGGGAGGCGCCGTACAATTTCATCACGGTGCGGCCAGGCAGCGATGGGAACGAGCAGAGAACCGATAACAGGCCGCGATTGGTCCTCATCCCGGAGGCGTACATATTTTCGAACAGGATACTTTTCCTGGCCAGCGAATCGAAAAACGGCGTGACTCCGAGGTCGCATCCCAATACGCCGACAAAACGCGCCGCCCAGCTTTCCATGAATATGATCACGACGTTGTATTTGATTGTATCGTTTTCGGGATAACGGCTGATCCGTTTCAGCGATACATTGGGTTCGAGCAGGCTATCCGATTTCGATATCACCGTATTCTGTACCGTTTCCAGCGCCTCCTGCGATTCCATGAACCTGTAGGTTTTCGGGTTGTGCCGGCTGACATCATTGTAGTATTCGTACAAACTACGGCTTAAGGTGAAAATACCGTTCAGCGAAAGTTCGTTGGTGAAATAATGCCTGGCGTGGTAAGCCCCGCCCCAGTCGATGGCGGCCACGGAGAAACTTCCCCGCATACTTATCGCCAGTAACAGCCCGCCGATTATGAAGTAAAATATTCTTGTCGGTATGCCATACTTGACCCCGGCGCCGAACAGCCTGTTTATTCGTATCGCCGCCAGCGCGAATATCGTCGCCAGAATCGCCCAGCCAATCAGGTATTTGAGAACCGGCGTACTGGTTTTGATACTGTACCAGACCAGTCCCGGATGATCCAGATAGGTATAAAACCAGACTCCCAGATGGTCGCCGAATGCGCCATAGTACTCGATATCGGCCAGCCCCAGCAGGATCACTATGGCGAAAAGGGCATGGAAAATTATCTGAATGATATTCCTGCCCAAGCGGGAATATTCGAACCCGATATAGGGAATGTAACTCAAGATGAAAAACGGGACTATCAGGTACCCCATAACCGACATGTCGAATTTCAGGCCGTTAAATAGCGCGCCCCAGATTTCTTTTCCTGGTATCGGTTGCGCCAGATGCCAGTGCCGCCATAAAAACAGCAGGCGGATTAAGCTCAAAAACAGCATCCCTAATCCGAAAATGCCCGCCCAATAGATTATTGTTTTGGGTGGTTTGATAAGGGATTTCAGTTTCATGCTTTTAACGAATTTTGTGGTATCGGATTCGGTCAGGTACGGCGACCTGACCTCACAACAATGGACCTAAAATTTAAGGGCGCAGCATGCTGCGCCCCTACGCGAATTCTATTCGGTGAATCGAATTATTCTTCTATCATTTCGACATTGGCGCGAGGGATTATCGCTTTGCGGCCGTCGGGGAATTCCACGCCCAGCACACGGGCATGCGATTCCGATTCCAATTTCTGCAAAGGCGCCGGAAGTTCGCTGACTTTGCCCAACATTCCAAAATACGGCTCGCGAATAACGCGCACCTGCGAACCGATCGCCAGACCGACATTCCCCTGAAGATGAGCGTCATCGACCTGCTTGATATCGTCCTTAAACGGAATTACCACTTCGGGACGGATTACGCCGGCGCGAATCTGAGTAGCGCCGTTGATACAGGCCATCTGCCCCTCTTTGGATTTGAGCAGTTCGTAGGTCTTGTGCGCCATCATGATTTCGCCGAACCCTTCGGTAACGACCAGGGTGATTCCCTTTTTCTCGTTGCCGGTGATTGCCACGCCAAGGTCGTAGCCCAAGAAATCGCGAAGGTCCTTATCGTTGAACCCGCCGACCACGATACCGACCGCGCCAACCGAGATCGCTTTTTGCAGACCAGCCGCCGTTACCAGGGCGCCGCCCACGATAATCGTTCCTTTGCAGGAGGCGTCGATTTCTTTTTCGGTGAGGACGTCGGTTGTTGATTTCGACACTATTTTTATCGGGCCGTGGGTTTCGCCGCCGATACCGAAAATCCCCTGTACGAACGAGCCCCAGCTGGTAACCGCTACGCCCTCGCGCGGGAATATCTCGGTGACTTCCCCTTCAAGGTATGCTTTGACTTCGACCGGGATTGGGGCGCCGCGCAGAAGCACCTGGCCGGTGACTTTGGAGATATTTTCGATTTTGCCGGCGATTTTGGCTTTGGCCACCGAGGTGAACATCCCGAAAAACGATTTGGAGCGGGCGATTACCTCATCCTGGGCCACCATCTCGCCTTCTTTTTTAACCATCGCGTCGAAAACATCCTCGGGCGGAATCCCCAGGATATTGGCGACATTGACGGGTTCGACAGTGCCGGGAAGTTCGGTGCGGGCCACGACCGTGTCGGGCGACACCTTATCGCCTAATTTCACCACGACCTCGCCTTTTAAAGGCAGGATACGTTTCTTGGTGATTTTCATTTTGTTGGTTACCCGGAGACCGGGGGTATATGCATGAGCCATAGGAACCTCAATCCTTCTTATCTTAAAGCCACAACATCTCTATTTTTAGCCGCCCCAAGCCTTGCCGGGGCAACCACAAATATTAATAAAAAGGGGGAGCAAGGGCAAGTAAAATTGAATAAACCGATTAACCGGACAGTAAATAGTTGACAGGGGAGGCAGTGATGGGTATGCTTCGAATAGGTCGGGTTCCGACTGTACGGGGGCGGGCAAGCCCATAGCGGAGAACCCCGCCAAACCTTTACGATTTTCCTTGCATTAATAGAGTGCCAATAGTATAATAATAAAAAGGCAGGCGTATTTTGGCTGATGGCAAAAATACTAAAGTTCTTAAATTACATATCCTAAAACCGGCCGGAGACATGAACTGGAATGAACTCGGTTCGTTGCTCCGCGATGTGCGATACCGCGTATTCCGCCTTGCTAATTTAATGATCAGCGAATACTATCTAAATTTTCATCAGGCTCGAAAAAATCCCGATGCCGTAATGGTATATCCAAAAATCGGCGAACTAAATAGGTATCTTAGGCAAATGCTAATAGAAGAAGACACGAGGAAAAATCGAGAAGGATCAAATCCGGATAGGTACTCAATAACCGGCGCACTGCCAGATACAGTTGTGGGAGCATTAAGCCAGTATAAGATGCGGGCGGTGCTGGCAAAATCAAAATGGGGCGAGGTGTTAAAAGGCAATTCCGCATTGCCGACTTTCCGGCGTAATATGTCTATTCCTATTAGATGCGATAAACCCGGCCAGCGAAAATTAATTAGAACCGACGATGGCGGAGTTGAACTTGAATTGTTAATTTGCCGCAAACCATATCCCCGTATCGTTATCGCTACTAAAGGCAATTCGCTTGGCGATGGCCAAAAGGCCATTCTAGACAGACTCGTTGACAAAAAAGATGATTATCGTCAGCGTTGTTTTGAAATAAAGGAAGATGACAGAACCGGCAAATGGCACTTGTTTGTTACCTATGATTTTCCGCATCAGCCGGTTCCCAAATTATCAAATGAACGAATAGTCGGTGTCGATGTCGGTTTTTCTTGTCCTATATATGTAGCGATAAACAATGGCTATGCTCGATTGGGCAGAAGGCATTTTACGGCGTTGGGGGCGCGAATTCGTTCACTGCAAAGGCAGGTAATCCGCAAACGACGCGATATGCAAAGCGGCGGCAGAGAAGATATAAGCGGCTCAACCGCCCGTTCCGGCCATGGGCGAAAACGCAAGTTACAGCCGATATCAATTCTTGAAGGGAAAATCGATAACGCCTATAAAACTTTGAATCATCAATTATCGGCGGCTGTTATAAAGTTTGCCAAAGACAACGGTGCGGGCGTTATTCAAATCGAGGATTTGGCAGGTTTGAAAGATGAATTGGCCGGTTCATTTATCGGTAGAAACTGGCGCTATGAGGAACTTCAGCATTTTATCGCATATAAGGCCAAAGAAGCCGGAATCGAATTGCGTAAAGTGAATGCCAAATATACCAGCCGCCGTTGCAG
>CAZTNJ010000186.1:0-4329 GCA_964614835.1 uncultured Ignavibacteria bacterium
CCCAAAAACCAACTAACCCTCCTCCCACCTTAAAATTTTTCGGGGAAACTCATCCGTATTTTTGACTTGACTATAGGACAAAATCGCTTATTTTATCTGGCTATGAAAATTAATGAGGCGAAAATAGAAAAGAGGAGCCTTAGTTGTTCGTATTATTGATCGTTATTCATGTGCTTATCTGCCTCGCCTTAATCATGGTGATTCTCATGCAATCATCAAAAGGCGAAGGCTTGGCCACCGCTTTAGGCGGCGGTAGCCTTACCGGAGCGGTATTTGGCGGACGAGGCACGGCCACTTTCTTGTCGAAAGCGACCACGGTTCTGGCGATTGCTTTTATGGTATCGTGCTTAACGCTGGTATTCGTATCCCCAGCGCGGCAGGTCACGGTCACCGAATCGGCAGTCAAGAAAAGCATGCAACAGCAATTGCCGGGGGGACAACCGACTACATTGCCAGCCGAAGGCGGCCAACAGCAAACCGGCGGTGAAGATGTTCCTGTGCCGCCTGCCAATAATCAGCAGGCCCCGACTGGCGGAAATTGAGCCGGTAAAATTGATCCTTTAACCACCCGGTAAAAGACGAATTTCAGGTTGCCGATGACCTGAGAAACGCCGATTGGTTCTTTGAAAATTATTGCGGAAGTGGTGGAATTGGCAGACACACCATCTTGAGGGGGTGGCGCCGCAAGGCATGGGGGTTCAAGTCCCCCCTTCCGCAGTATGTTCGGATATGGGACGAAAATTCAACCATATCCACGATAGTTTAACAGCTACCAGTAGTATAAACGTTTAGGAATCAGACAGTGCAAGTCAGCTATCGCATTATTGACAGGAAACTGGAAAAAACCGAACCGAGCGCCGGTACAATCTGGGTATTTATTAACCCCGATGAAAAAGAGAAGCGGTTTTTAATCGATGAGGTTAAGCTTGACGAACACACTTTGAATTCCGCGCTTGACCCGGATGAATTATCGCGTCTGGAATTCGAACCGGAACACTTAGCCCTGATTTTCAAGCGTCCAAAAAACTATTCCGGCGAAGACAAATTCTTGTTCAAATCGGCATCCAGCGGCGCGTTTCTTTTTAAAGACCGGTTGATTTTAATACTTGCCGAGGATATCCCTTTGTTTGAAGGAGTTCAATTTGCCAAAGTATTCTCGCCGGCGCATCTGCTGTTGAAGCTTATTTACAGCTCGATTTTCCATTTCCTCGAACATCTGAAAATAATCAGCGCCATCTCGGATGATCTGCAGAACAAAATCAACACCGCCATGGAAAATCGCCATCTCTACAATCTATTTGCCCTGGAAAAAAGCCTCGTTTACTATCTCAACTCTATCAATTCCAATGGCGCCTTAATCGATAAGCTTCGCCTTAACGCTACCAAAATCGGATTCACGGTCGAAGAGATCGAATTTTTGGATGATATCCATATCGAAAACAGCCAGTGCTACAAACAGGCCGAAATCTATTCGAACATCCTGGCCAGCCTTATGGACGCCCGCGCCTCGATTGTGGGAAATAATCTGAACGTCCTGATGAAAACTCTTAACCTTATCACTATCCTGATAATGGTGCCAACCTTCGTTGTCAGCGCCTTTTCGATGAACGTCCATATTCCGCTTGAAGACCATCCTCTGGCATTCTGGATTATCCTGGGAATGGCGCTGTTATCGGTATTCAGCTTCATCTTAATCTGGCGTCACCGTAAATGGTGATTGTTTTTATTTAGATGGGAAAAACACCTATGAAAACCAATTCTAAAGAATGGCAGGATTTTTTTGACGGTCATGCCCCTGTTTACATGACCAATATCTTCACGAAAAACACCAAAGCGGAAATCGAGTTTCTATATAAACTCCTAAAACTGCCTAAAGGCGCAAAGATTCTCGATATCGGTTGCGGCACTGGCCGCCACAGTATCGGACTGGCCAAACGCGGCTATAAAATGACCGGTCTGGATCAATCAGTCGGGATGCTTGCCGAGGCAAAAAAATACGCCAAAGATGCCGGAGTCGATATTAAATTCGTACAGGCCGATGCCGCCGATTTTCGATTCTCATCCCGTTTCGACGCGGCCATCTGTTTATGCGAAGGCGCGTTTGGCCTTCTGGGTAAAAATGATGACCCGGTCTGGCGCGACATAAAAGTCCTGTCGAATATAAGACAGGCCCTCAAACCCGGAGCAAGGTTAGTACTGACCGCCCTGAATGCCAGCCGCCATCTCAGGCTATTTGGCGACAAAGATGTCGCATCTGGGAAATACAATCCCCTAACTCTGACTGAAACCAACCGGATGGATTGGGATACACCCGGGGGCAAAAAATCGCGCTTAACCAGAGAAAGAGGTTTTGTCGCCACAGAGCTACGGTTGATGTTCGAACTGGCTGGTTTTGAGGTCGAAGCCATTTGGGGCGGAACCGCCGGCAACTGGGGAAAGCGCCCGATTAAATTGGATGAATATGAAATAATGGTCGTGGGTAAGGCCGTTGGGAAAAAGAGCAGAAGAAGGCATTAGCCGTCCCCCCAGCGCTAATGCCCTCTTTGTAGATCGCCGCTGTAAGAACTCACCGTTTTAGAATTATTCCGGTACGTCCTCCATGAAAAAAGTTAAAGACACTGTGGGAGAAAAACATTCGGGTATTATAAATCTCATGTTGTCGAAATCGCCTCTCCGCGATATATCCTCATCTACTTTTGTGGTAATATGTATCGCTTACGACAACAATGTCAACACTACTTGATTACGCACGCAATGCGTATTCAATAATACGCAACGATACATAATATATTGATTCATAAGGGGTTAAAACTGGATAGCATATCAGAATATGGCCAATAATCCGTATTGCGAGGCGTAATAATTCCTTTGTCAACTACGTGAAATTGGGATAATTTCTAATTTCCGGGTCTCCATTGGGGGGTTATAATCTGGCAGAGGTTAGAGGTTGTTTAAATCATGCTTTAAAAAATCGCGCAAACATGATTCTTGACAAAGTGGAACTACTAATATATCATTAAACAGATTCAGGGATTCGCATATGAAAATTGTAACCGGCCTCGCACTCATTGCTTCGGTTATCGGAATTAATACCGGTTATCTATTTGCTCAAGGGGGTTGGGCTCCGGAAGTTAGAATTGCCCCACACAATGATATATTTGACCAACGAATTATCGCCAAAGGTGATTCAATCCATATCGTTTACTGGGGTGATAATATGGAAATTTTCTATATTAGAAGCTTCGACAACGGCAATACATGGAGCCAACCATTTAACCTCGATAATCCTTCGATTTCGGGATATAATCACAGCCCTGATATCATTTCTATAGGTGACACCATATTGGGGACGCACATGGACTACTCCATTAGTGTTCGAAGAAACTCGGGAAAATGGCCGGTATGATATCGCTTGTAGGGGCGATACGATTCACATGATTTGGGTTGGGAGATATGTCTTCGACAATCGCTGGGAAACCTACTATCTTAAAAGTAATAATGGCGGTGATACATGGACCCAAAGCATAAATCTCTCTACGATTGACGACCGCGGTTCATATGATCCCGTTATTGCGATTAATAGCAATGGAATAATCGCCGCCTGTTGGATTGATTCTAAATATTCCCCAAATCCTTGGAACGGGGATTTGTTTTTGCGATTTAGTTATGATGGCGGCGAGAATTGGTCGGTTGAGAAACAAATAACCTACTCACATTGGGCGATATACCCAAATATTGCTTGGTCTAGCGATACACTTCATGTTGTTTGGGAAGATGATCAAATTGGTTCGGGTGATATTTTTTATATAATGGGCATTAATGGAGGTCAAAACTGGGACTCAGCGCAAATAATTGACAGTAATCTAAATCGTTCAAGTACACCCGATATATCGGTTTCAGGGCCACATCGGCATATCGTATGGGGTGATTGGAGAATCGACCCTGGGCACGGAGTGTATTATACTAGATGGGATCTTGGTTCGGGAATTAATGGTGATTTATATAATTCTATTCCATTTAAAATAGATATCACATCTTACCCAAATCCTTTTAACAATTCGACTTTTATAGAATGTTCAAATTTTAAAGGATGAGTTATCGAGATTATTAACCCATTGGGGCAATTATTAAAATCAATACCAATACGAAAGGAGGCAGACAAAATAATATGGGACGCCTCCGATGCCGAGGGAAATAAAGTCTCTTCAGGAATCTATTTCGCCAGGGCAAACGCCCCCCCCTTTAAAACCCAATAAAACATTTAAAAAAAAAAAAGTTTTTTTTTTAACAGTGTGGTTTAAAAAAAAGAGCGGGGGGGGGGTTTAAACC
>CAZTNJ010000187.1:0-4283 GCA_964614835.1 uncultured Ignavibacteria bacterium
CTCCAGGACCAACCTGATGGGGCTTTTAAAGGCTGGGATTGAATTCGAGACAATTACATTCAATGACTATTTCAATCAGTTGGGAAGGGATATCCCGGTGGTTGAACGGCTTGTTAAAAATTATAAGATAAAGAACAAAACCTTCAGGCTTGTGGCCGAGAATATTCACGATGTCGATAGATTAGTATTCCTAAAAGATGGCTCCGGCCTAATGGGAACTATGGGATCGACCTTGAATTCTATGGAGATTACAGAACGGGAATTCGGAAGAGATCTCGTTTATTATGTTGGCGATGAGGGGAATTATACGACCGCGCCCAGATATTCCGGCCGCCCTATCCAAACAATTCCCGATCTCGTCAACATGATTTTTGCCAAAAATAGTCTTAGCGCCTATTCAATCGATGAAGTCGCGGCGCTATTTAATAAAACCACCAAAGAGGTTTTCGATTATTTGTGCGATTATTATTCCGGATATCCGGAAAAAGATAATGATCATAAAATGGATAGATTTTTCATCTGGGAGCGCTCGTTCAAATTTACTATGGAGAATCAGGATAAGGTCAGACTATTTTTCTGGCCGCTGGCGCCGCATTACGGAATTAAATACGCTCCCTACGCATTCAAAATCAGAAACAGCTTCTTGGCCGGATGGAAAATTTATATCGAATTGTTGCGCTCTCTTGATAAAAATAGCGTCAAAATAAAATATGCCAACTTTGGCATACCGCTGGATTCGCCCCTGCTATCATATTATCTGTATGTTAGGGGACAGGCTACTCGAAGCGAATCGATAAGAAAAAATCTACTGGTTGTTTTAAGGCTCTTGAAGAATCCTGCCAGTTTCGCTCGAAAAAAACAAGAGTATGGTTATGTGGATGAAGTCAGAGATCATATTATGAATCTATCGAGAAATAATAAGCAAATCCAAACCGTACTCCCCATCAATAAGCTGAAATTAATCCTGAACGGAGAAAAATATATATATAAAATGTATGTTGCCGCAAATATGACGAAATTTATCGATTTGGTACAAAATAAGGAGATTTAACAGAAGATTTAGGTTACAGTTAAAAGGCGGCGATTCCCGGCGGAACCGCCGCCTGATTATTTTAAGCTCGCTACTTAATAAGAATCATCTTGCGGGTCTGTTCAAAATTACCCGCCCTTATCTTATATAAGTATATTCCCGATGACACAACTTTACGATGAGCTCCACGGCCGTCCCAGATGGCCCTGTAAGCGCCAGCCGGTTTATCGCTATCCACAAGAGTCGCGACTGTTTCGCCAAGCAAATTAAGTATCTCAATAGTTACATGCGACCGAGTTGGAATCGCATAGTCAATAGCCGTGCTCGAATTGAATGGATTAGGATAGTTTTGCATGAGAGAAAAATCGGTCGGTAATTGACCTGCATTATCCACGCCAAGCACAGTATAAACTATATCTACTGTCTTCAAGGTATCCGGTATTTCGCTTACCAATATAACCGGCGCCGTTGGCTGAATTCGATTTTGCAAGGGCGGCGGATCGATTATCCAGGTGCCGTCACAAACATTAAGTACAAAAGTGCCGGTGCTTCTGTTTACCGAACCCATGGCGACATATCCGGTATTCCCGTCTCCAGTGTGAGCGAACACGGAGAGGTCGTTCGGAATCGGTAAATAAGCATTAACCAATGTTCCCTCAATACGACAGTGCTTTTTATTTAAGATAAATCCCAGCCCGCCGGTAGTATCCTGGGTCAGATGAATTGTGCGATTGTTTGGGAATGTAAGATATTCATTATGGAAGCAGTTCATGGTGTAAGTGCCGGTGTCGGCGTAAATTGTGAATATACCGTAATTGTCGGGGTTGTCTCCATAGTTGGATGCTCCGTTATTTATATTAACCCAAATCTGATTCCAACTCGTTGTTTGATCCCCGATATCAAATTTGATTGTGTCGGTTATCCCTACACCATTGATAAAGTTGAGATTGACTGTGTCGCCCGGTTGATTATTGTTGCTCGGACCCCCCTCTAAAACGTAACCATTTGGGATTGGATACCGATCATAGCCGGTAGAAACATTAACGGTCCAATGATTCATATCCAATGATGAAATATGCAGAGTCAATAGATTTTCCGAACCGGTGTCGGATACTCCGACTGTCATATAATGTAACGAATCGGACATTGCCTGAATTAAATATTGATGACTTGGGTTAGCGCCGTTTTCGGTTACCCTGGCATATAAAACCGTATCAGCCGTTAAGCAGATAAAATCGTGGTTTATGCTGCTGTTTGTATCGTTATCGAACCCGAATCCGTTTGGTATTAAATATGTTGGGACCAGATTGTCATGGTTGATACCGGCGTACCAGAGACCATGTTCGGTAGGCCCTAATTATACGAAAAAATACCAATTTACCCAAAAAACGTTTTTATTGCTCGCCCCGCTAAACATGGGACTGCAATAAATGTTTACCGAATTTAGAATCAAATTGTCCTGTTCATCTTTAATTTGCCCATAGAGGCTATCGGTGGGAGTCGCGTAATTGAAATCAACGCCGTAAATCGCTCCCGATGCAGTAAGCTGCTGCGAGGAAGGCGTCACAAAACCCGGAATGTCCATCGCGCTGATTTCGAAATCTAATCCGGTGCCGGAGTCGTTGATGCAAATTTCAAAATAGCCGTTATCATCAGTCATCGCGCTCCACATCTGCATCCCGCCGGCCTCGGCTAAGTCGGCTTGTATCCAGATATTACGGAGGTTGATGTTGGGGGCAGGATATCCATCCATGCTGACATGCCCGCAGAATTTATTTGGGGGCGATGGCATAGGGTATGATACTATCGACAAATCTGCAAAAGTATTATCGGATAAATCAGTTATGCGAAATACATACATGCCGGGAGCGAAACCGGCCAATATTTCGGGGGTTATATACCACCCGTCGGCGACAGGGTTAATATCAGGCAAGCCTTCATCGTTTGACGTTTGACCATCCGCCGCTGAAAAAACGATTATTTTCAAATCAGTGCTCGTATCGATTACATCGTTATGATTAATATCATACCACAGCTGATACTCAATTTCCGCGCCGACCGCGCAATTACATCCAAAACCGATAAAATCCCCCTGGGTCATCGATTGCCCGGTAGTGTCGCCATTAACCGAAAAAAAGACATAATCGGTAAGGGCATATGCCGGTACACAGGAAATTAGAATCATTGCCAGCAAGCCCGGCAATAATGGCCACAGTCTGGATTGATCACGATGCTGTTGGATCACTCTCATCTGTTTTCTCTCCTTGTTTTGAGTTATAATTGATAACAAGCAATTTCCAGTTTTTCGGGGCACTTTTACCTTTTACAGGTATGCCCTGTTTTATATTTCCATATATCGGCAGGGAGCGGTTCTCTATAAAAAAAACATTGCATTTTGAAACGAATATAGGCCTTGGCGACGACTATTGATCGGAATACTCCTGGACACATCTACCCCCATATAACATTATTATTAATAAAATGTTGGGGCGGCGCCTCTAAATTTGGTGAGCTGTCTTTAAATGGGAAAAATGTTATATTTCCAGATACCTGCCGTTTTCTTTAAGCCAAAGACGGCATTGTCTATAGATAGGATATATCTTTTCTAATCTATCCCAAAATTCTTTAGAATGGTTTTTAACCTGAATATGAACCAATTCATGCACTACTACATAGTCAATTACATCGAGCGGAGCCATCACCAGACGCCAACTGAATCGGATATTATTGTTTGCCCCGCAAGAACCCCATCTTGACCTGGCGCTCGTTATACTTAGTCGATTATAGACCAATCCTGTTATCGCCCCGTAATACCCGGCTCTGTTACCGATTATTTCCAATGCTCGTTGGGCATACCAATTGATAAAATGCCTTCGGGCGTTTTCGCTGGATGATTTAGCCAAATAGAATCCGTTATCGAAATAAAACGCGGGAGACGCCTGGTCGATTATGAAAAGCTTATAACTTCTGCCCAGGTAATAGAATGTCTCGCCTGCGGTAAATGTCCTCGGCGGATTGGTTTTTGCCAGGAAGCGCGCCCGGTCAAGTTTTTTTATAATCCATTCGGTGTGCCTGCTGATAAATTCGTCAATTATTTTCTTCGGAATGCCCTTCGGCGCCCTGACTATTACCTGTCCTTCGGAGGTAACCTGAAGCGCTAATGTCCGTCGTTTGGACCTGATAATCTTGTCAACAAGGGATTTCGACATAATCTTATTTAACAATCACACTTTGCGCACAAAACAAAAAAATC
>CAZTNJ010000188.1:0-4263 GCA_964614835.1 uncultured Ignavibacteria bacterium
ATTGGCCAAAAAGGAATTGACAATCAACTACTGTTCATTATAATAGTGAACAAATGTAGATTAAAATGGGAAAGACCAAATAAATGGAAGCTGATAAAATTATCATAAAAGGGGCCCGTGAACATAACCTCAAAAATATCGATGTCACAATCCCGCGCAACCAGCTGGTGGTAATCACCGGCCTGTCGGGTTCGGGGAAATCATCGCTGGCATTCGATACGCTCTACGCCGAGGGACAACGGCGCTACGTGGAATCGCTGTCGGCCTACGCCCGGCAGTTTTTAGGACTGATGGAGAAGCCGGATGTCGACTTTATCGAGGGGCTGTCGCCGGCGATTTCTATCGAGCAGCGGTCAGCCGCCAAAAATCCGCGGTCGACAGTGGGGACAGTCACCGAAATATATGATTACCTTCGCTTGCTCTACGCCAGAGCCGGGATACCTCACTGCTACAAATGCAAAGAGCCAATTACTCAGCAGACAGTTCAGCAAATCGCCGATTCGATTATGGAAACGCCGGTAAATAGCCGAGTGCATATATTGGGGCCGATGGCGCGCGGGCGCAAGGGGGAATACAAGGAGCTGCTCGACCAAATCAAGCGCGAGGGGTATGTGCGGGTGCGGGTCGATGGCACGGTGTATGAAATAGAGGATGTGCCCAATCTCGACAAGAACAAGAAGCACACAATCGAGGTTGTGGTCGACCGTTTGGTGATAAAAGAGGATGTGAAAAAACGGCTCACCGATTCGCTGGAAATCGCGCTGAAACTGGGTTCGGGATTAGTCAACGTGGAGACAGTTGGCAAGGGGGAACGGATGTATTCGGAGCGGTATGCCTGCGAAAAGTGCGGGATATCGTACGAAGAGCCGACGCCGCGGATGTTTTCATTTAATTCGCCATTCGGGGCCTGTCCCGATTGTTCGGGGTTGGGGTTCAAGATGGAGTTGGACCCGCGGTTGATTGTGCCGAATCCATCGCTGTCAATAAATCAAGGGGCAATCGCGCCCTGGGGGATCCCGCGGGGCGGCTATTATTTTGGGATGATCCGGGCGTTGTCAGACCATTATCATTTTTCGATGAATACGGCATTCGAGAAACTTCCAGAGAAATTTCAAAACATCATACTTACTGGTTCAGGAAAGGAGCAGGTTAGATTTGTCTGGAATCATTCGGATGGCAAGGGGGTATGGGAGCGGGAAGACCGATTCGAGGGGGTAATCAACAACCTCAAGCGGCGGTATCATCAGACGCAATCGCCGGCAATACGGGAATGGATCGAGCAGTTCATGTCAGTGAAGCCGTGCGAGAGTTGCGATGGGGCGCGACTCAAACCGGAAGCGTTGTCGGTGATGCTGGAAGGGTACTCAATCGCGCGGATATCATCGATGAGCATTAAGAAGGCCAAGGCGTTTTTTGAGAATCTGAAATTAGATCGGCGCCGCGCCACTATTGCCAAGCAAATATTAAAAGAAATCAACCAGCGCTTGAGTTTCTTAGTCGATGTCGGTTTAGATTACTTGACATTGGAACGGGCGGCCATGTCGCTATCGGGCGGCGAAGCGCAACGAATCCGTCTGGCGACGCAAATCGGTTCGCGATTGGTAGGAGTGCTGTATATCCTGGATGAACCCTCGATAGGGCTTCACCAGAGAGACAACAGGCGATTACTGAACACGCTGGTGACGCTTCGTGATTTAGGCAACACAGTCGTGGTTGTCGAACATGATAGAGAAACGATTGAGTCGGCCGATTACGTAATCGATCTTGGCCCGGGCGCGGGGATTCATGGGGGGGCAATAGTGGCGGCCGGAACGCCAGCGGCGATAATGCGTTCGCCGAAATCGATTACCGGGAAATATCTGTCGGGGAAATTGTCGATTCCGGTGCCGGATAAAAGGCGTAAATTCAACGGCAATCAGATAACGATAAGAGGGGCATCCGGGAATAATCTGAAAAAAATCAAAGTCGATTTTCCGCTGGGGGTGTTTATCTGTGTGACTGGCGTTTCCGGTTCGGGGAAATCGACGCTTATCAATGAAACGCTGTTCCGGATAATGGCCAAGCACTTTTATTATTCGAAAACGCCGGCACTGCCATATGAAATGGTCAGCGGTTTGGATAAAATCGATAAGGTGATTGATATCGACCAATCGCCAATTGGCAGGACGCCGCGTTCCAACCCGGCCACTTATACCGGATTGTTTACGCCAATCCGCGATTTGTACGCTCAGATTCAGGAATCTAAAGTGCGCGGCTATGGGCCGGGGCGGTTTTCGTTCAACGTGAAAGGCGGGCGTTGCGAGGCTTGCGAAGGGGATGGTATAATTAAAATCGAAATGCATTTCCTTCCGGATGTGTATGTTCCCTGCGAGGTTTGCAAAGGGGCGCGCTATAATCGCGACACACTGGAAATCAAGTACAAGGGGAAATCGATTGCGGATGTGCTCGATATGACAGTGGATGAGGCACTGGAATTTTTTACGCATGTTCCAATTATCAAGCGCAAATTAGAGACGCTGGCGGGAGTTGGCCTTGGATATATAAGGCTGGGACAACAGGCAACCACGCTTTCGGGCGGAGAAGCGCAAAGGATAAAGCTGTCGACAGAGTTATCGAAAGTGGCTACCGGCAACACGTTTTATATCTTGGATGAACCAACGACCGGTTTGCATTTCGATGATATCAAGCAACTATTGCAGGTGCTCAACACGCTGGTGGACCGCGGAAATACGGTGCTGGTGATCGAGCACAACATGGATGTTATCAAGACGGCTGACTGGATTATCGATCTGGGGCCGGAGGGGGGCGACGAGGGCGGGCGAGTAATCGCGACTGGAACGCCGGAGCAGATTGCTAAAGTGCCGGAGAGTTTCACCGGGCAGTATTTGAAGCGGGAGCTGGGGAAGGGGTGAGGAAATTGCAAAAAAGGATGTTGCATTATTATTTACAATTCAATAATATAAATTGTAATAGTTTATTAAAGAAAATACGTAGGAGAATAATATGATTAATAGGCTTAATTTGAAAAACTTCCGCGCGTTTCATTCTAATGAAATATCTTTAGGGAAAATAACCATACTAACTGGCCCCAATAATGGCGGAAAATCAAGCATAATTTATGCACTTTTGGCTTTGAAAAATCTAATATTGAATCCAAATCAATCTCCTGACAGCCTTTTAAATCTCGGATTCATTAACTTAGGTGGTTTTAGTCAAACTGTCTATTTAAAGGACGAGAATAAACAAATCACATTAGGAATCGATTCCGCTGATAGCTCAATTTTGTCGTCTTACAAGATAACTTTAGGAAAAACGGCATCTACTATTGACTTGTTGACAAGATTCCCTGAAAAGTTACAACTAAATTTACCTGTTAATTTTCCTTACGCGATGAATAATAATACTGGGTACGAAATCAATACTAAATATGGAACAATCAATATTGCTTGGAATGGATTTACTCCCACTATTAGCCTTGTTAAACCAGAAGAACAAAAAACTGAAATAAATGAGGAGATATTTAAGAAATATATCCGCGAGTTATATTCTTCGATAAATCTTCCTTTAGAAGATCTAAGAAAACTAGATTTTATTCCTTTAAGACGCGGCTTTATGAAACCCATTTATACCGCCGTTCCTATGCAACCGCAGTTATTAAATGAAGATGAATTGGCAACAGTGCTGGCGGCAGATAGGGATTTGGAAGGAAAAGTTGCTTACTATCTCGAAAAGATCGTTAATAGAAGCTTTAGTGTTAGGCCTACTATTGGCACATCTACTTTTAATTTGCAAATGCGAGACAAAAAGACTGGTTTTGTCTGCGATTTAGTCAACGAAGGATTTGGCACTAATCAATTGGTTACTATTTTGACAAAATCACTAAGAAAAGAAATTGAAACAATTTGTATTGAAGAAACAGAAATTCATCTTCATCCTGAAGCCATGGATAAATTAGTATCGGTATTTATTGAAATGGCCAAAGAAGAAGATAAAAGTTTTATTATGTCTACGCATAGTGAACATGTGATATTGAGTTTTTTAAATAGAATAGTGTCTGGTCAAATTCCTTCGGATTTTCTAAAAATCCTCTATCTGTTTAAGGATGGTAAATCTACTAATGTTGAAGAACAGGAAATTAATGACAAAGGTCAGATAAAAGGCGGATTAAAATCATTTTATGATTCGGAATTAAATGAAGTAAGAAATTTCTTTAAAGTTAATGAGGCGCAATAAATGCAATTCGTAATTAACGAATGGCTTTTA
>CAZTNJ010000189.1:0-4253 GCA_964614835.1 uncultured Ignavibacteria bacterium
TGATAACATCGCACTTTGGGAAATGTTTCCTGATTTTACCATCGATTTCAGCATCGATTAATTCGACGCTACACCAGGGGCAGTATTTAAATTCCCTATTTATCACTATTTTAAATCCCGTTAATCTTCGCTATTTTATTTAATATCTGGCGGAGTTAATGGTATTTCCGTTATTTTCCCGAAATCATCAAGCGGCGCATCAAAATTAGCCGGGTTTCCTACCACCATGATAGACATGCTATCCGGTATAAGATAAGTTTGCGCCACTCTTTGGATATCTTCGATTTTCACAGCCCGAATATTATCGAGATATTTTTCATAGTAGTCCGGCGGCATTTTATTATATTCGAGCGACATCAATTGATTTACGATTTGCCCCGGCGAAGTGAAATTGAAGACGAACTGGTTGAGATAAGCGTCCTGGGCCATCGCGAATTCCTGGGTATCGACCGGACTCTTGGCGATTTTCCTGATTTCGGCCATCATAAGCGATATCGCTTTATGGGCGGTTGAGTTTTTCGTTTGGCAGTGAGCCGTAAATAATCCATAATCGCGATTTGAGATATCGAAATTACTTCCTACCGAATAGGCAAGTCCCTCGTTTGAACGAACCTGGGTGGTCAACCGCGATGTAAAACTTCCGCCGCCTAAAATGTAATTCATCAGCGCGATCGCGTAGCGGTCCGGATTGTCTCGTTTTATTCCCAATTGCCCGATGCAGATATTGGCCTGACTGATATCTTTGTTTATGATATACACGCCGGGTTTATATTCGAATTTTACGGCCGGAATCGGCGCGAAATCAATCCGCTGTTTGGGCCATCCGAAAAAAGATTCACTCAGAATCCGAACCATCGTATCGGGATCGAAATCCCCCGAAATCGCGATCATGATATTGTTCGGGCAAAAATATTTCTTGTGAAAAGCGATCAAATCGCCGCGTTTGATATTTTTTACATCAGTCCACTCAAGAACGCTGCCGCTGGGGTGATCGCCATATTGAAGACGATTAAATTCGCGTCCTATAATCCGCCCGGGACTATCGTTGCGGCGACGGATATCTTCGCGAATTTGCTCTTTCTCAAGCTGTAGCTTTTTATCCGAAAAGGCCGGATTCATCAAAATATCCGCCAGGATTTTAAAGCCCAATCTGGTATCTTTGGCCAGTACCGAAAGCGATCCCCAACCCGATTCCTCTCCTATTCCAATATTTACCGAAGCCGCCATGAATTCCAGGAGCGCGTCAAGGGAATCGGGAGTCATGGTTTTCGTACCGCCCGTTCTCATCAACGTCCCGGTCAATCCGGGTATGGCCCTGTTTTCTTTTGGCTCGTAGATTTCGCCGGTTCTTATAAGCAGATTGGCATCCACAAGAGGTAATTCATGATTTGGCAGCAAGAACACGATCATACCATTGTCGAGGACAAGCCTTTGAACATCAACGCCGACTTTGGGGATTTGCCAGCTGAGCGTATGGTACTGCAACGAACTTACCAGTTTTGAACCGGGTGAACTTGCATTTTGCGCTGCCGCAAGATTAACCGCAAGTAATGTTATCCCAATAAGAATTGAATATTTACGCATGTCAATAAATCCCTTTCATTTGCGGCCGGTTGGGATGTGATTTGGACTGCGGATTTGCTCCGGGTGTTTTTACGATATAGGCTACTGTTCTATTGTCATCCGTGAAATACTTATTGGCTACTCGCATTATATCTTCTTTGGTCACGCCTTTACGTTCTTCATAATGATTCATGATATAACGCCAATCTCCCGTAAGAGCCGCATTTCCAGAGAGACTAAAAGCCATCCACATATTTGAACGCAACGTCCTGATATAGTTGGCATCAAGCTGATTACGCACGCGCTGAAGTTCCCAGTCCGATACTGGTTTGGTTTTCATGATTTCAATTTCATCGTAGATCGCCTTTTCGTTGGCGGCGATAGTCGCGTTGCCCATCGGCGTCAACCAGAATGTGAACAGGTCAGGATAACGCGAACCCGAGATGCCGCAGCCGATCGACTGGGCGATTTTTAGTTTTTCTACCATTTTTTTATGTAAACGACTGGTTCGACCATCGGTCAAGATGCTTGCCATAATCTCAAGCGGCGCCAGATCGGGATCACCGGCCGCCACCGTGTGATAACCAATCATTGCCTGCGGTTCGGCGTCGAATTTGACCTCGACTCTGCGTTCCCCTTTTTGCGGCGGCTCGGCGGTGGCAATTTTCGGTAGGCCGGTCGATGCCGGTATGGAGCCGAAATATTTTTCGGCTAAAGCTTTCACATCATTGAAATTGACATCGCCGACGATTGCCGCTACCGCGTTATTGGGGGCATAAAATCTACTGCGGAACTCATTCAAATCTATCCGTGTCATCGTTTCCAAATCGGATGCCCACCCTATAACGGGCCAGCTATATCCGCATGCCGTAAATGCCGCGGCACTGAATTGCTCATCCAAACAGCCGCCCGGTTCATTATCGGTCCGCAAGCGTCTCTCTTCGTAGACCACATCCCTCTCCGAATAATATTCGCGGGTGACCAGATTAGCCATCCTGTCGGATTCCATTAACGCCCAGAGTTCTAATCGATTGGCTGGAAGACTGACAAAATACTGGGTGCCATCGCCAAATGTTGAGGCGTTCAGCATCGTACCGCCATTACGAAGGTAGGTTTCCCAGAGCTCGTCTTTGATAATATATTGGGCCTGTTCCAACTGAACTCTATGTATTGCCGCTTTTAGCGAATCCACCTTGTCTTTGGGACCTTTATAAAATGGATTTTTAACTTTTGCCTGTTCGATTGTTAATAGTTCTGCCAGAGAGTCGATTTTATTCAGATACGGCACTTCGGCCTCATAATTTGATGTGCCGAATAATTTCGTTCCCTTAAACATCATATGTTCGCACAAATGAGCCATGCCGGTGATACCGGGACGCTCATCGACAGACCCAACTTTGTAGCGAAGTACGGTCGAGAAAACCGGCGCTTCATGGCGCTCCAGTACTAAAAACTGCATGCCATTCGCCAGGGTAAACTCTTTTACATCGATTTGAATATCGTTCGATGCGGTTGCTGGCGAAATAAGTAGAACCAGTATTACTAATCCGGGGACAAGTATTTTCATCTATTTCTCCCTGTTTATAATTTCACCCGAGGCAATATAGGGGTTATGGGGCACTGCCGCAAGCAGTTTACCCATAAGATAATATGTGCTATTTATCATCGGGTGCGGCGAATATAATCGACCACTTGCAGGCTGATTTTTTCGCCAAAAATCCGATATAAACAAAACTTGGCAATTGTCGCCATTAACGACCTGGGATTTTGGGCGAGGCGGGACAATGGATTATTAAATAATAATGAAGTATTATAAGCATCAGCCAGGCGATGGCCCCACCGGCGCACCTTATTTCTATCGAATTGTGGGGTTTCGATAACAGGTTGTGTAAAAATCGTCGCCTGTTCTGTCACGAAATCACTATCAAACGAACCCGGTTTTATATAGCCTTTGGCCAAACATTCTTCGTAGAGCTTGGTGCCGGGAATAGGTGTGGCGGCGAATATCGAAAGATTATCAAATCGCAAATCTTTTATTAACTTGCGGGTGTTGTCGATAGATTGATCTGTTTCGCCCGGCATCCCAATAACGAAATAGGCGTTAACTTTTATGCCGGCTTTTCGGCAAGACCGGACCACCTCATAGATTTTTTGTGTGCTTAGCCCTTTCTTGATAACTTTATTACGCATGTACTCATCGCCCGATTCAATTGCCAGATTTAACGAATCGCAGCCCGCTTGGCTGGCCCAGTCGATCATTTCATCATCGAGCGAACCCACATGCACGCCATTGGGAGTATGCCATTTTATTTTCAGCTTATTCTCAACGATTCCCCTGCAGATTTCGATAAATCGTCCCTTTTCATAGGTAAGATTGTCATCCTCGAACGATATCTCATTCACATTGTAGCGGGTGACCAGCAATTCTATTTCCTGCAAGACATGGTGTGCCGATCGAGCGCGATACTTGGGTCCCATGACTTTATGCACGCTGCAGAAATTGCAATGATACGGGCAACTCCGCGATGTAATCAGCGGCGAGTAACGGCCAAATCCTAAACCCCATCTATCCCTATTAAGCGTCAGGTATTTTTCAAAATCGAACGCATCCCAATCGGGAAATCCGAGTTCATCGATATTCTCAATGTAATTAGTTTTCGGATTTACCTTCACCTGCCCATCTCGCTTGT
>CAZTNJ010000190.1:0-4142 GCA_964614835.1 uncultured Ignavibacteria bacterium
TTTAAATGGGTTGTATCCCATTTTATTATTGCGGCGCTTTTTTTTTTATACAATGCGTTTTACTCGATTCTATAGTTTATTCCAAGGAAATTATGGCTCTGGATAATTACGGCGGCAATCTTATCGCTAAGATGCGACCTTATATAATTCGTGTCGACCAATCCTTCAATAACCGGTACATTCACAATCTGAATTCCGGTGCCAACTAGATAGGTCTTCATCGTTTCCAGGTAATTGGGATTCACCGTGCCAGCCACCAGAATTTGACTGCGATCGGTGTGGCGGGAGGCTAAAATCGCGGCCTCGGCCATCGCGGTTGCGCCATCGTACATAGAAGCGTTTGTTATCGGCAGGTTCACCAGATGGCTCACCATCGACTGAAATTCGTAGGTCGCTTGAAGTGTCCCCTGGGCGACTTCCGCCTGATACGGCGTGTAAGCGGTGATAAATTCCGATCGCGAAACCAGTCTCCAGATTACCGATGGGATGTAGTGGTCGTAAGCGCCACCGCCCGCGAAACAGGATTTATACTGCTTGTTTTTTAATGAAAGCGCCGTCAGATGTTTGACCAGATCAGGTTCCGATAAGGCTTCGGGGATATTCAACTGGTCGCGATAGCGTAACGAACCCGGTATCGCGCCAAGTAGTTGTTCGAAATCCTTTACGCCGATACTTTCAAGCATCGCCTGAAGTTCGGCGTCGGTATTGGGTATGTAGTTCATGATTACTGCCCGATTAACTTGCCGTAAGCCGCCGCGTCGAGCAGGTTGTTTAATTCGCTGGGATTGGCCAGCTTGACCTTGATAATCCAGCCTTCGCCATACGGATCGCTATTAATCACCGCGGCGTTGGTTTCTAAAGCGGTATTCACGCCGACGATTTCGCCGGTTAAGGGGGAGAAAATATCGGAAACGGCCTTGACCGCTTCGATAGTGCCGAACGCTTTCATGAATTCGACTTTGGCGCCGAGTTTCGGCAGTTCCACGAAAACGATATCGCCTAATTCGTGCTGGGCAAAATCGGTGATTCCGATAGTGCCGGTGTCGCCTTCGACCTTAATCCACTCATGTTCTTTGGTATATTTCAAATCTTGCGGTATCACGAAACCTCCTCATTTTTAGCCGATTTTTCAGGTTTTTTCCCGGCTAAGAATTTTTCAACATATCCTGTATCATAGTTACCAAAAATAAAAATGGGATCTTCAAAAATATTTTTATACAAGTTTATCGGCGTGGGGACACCTTCCACGATAAACTCATCCAGCGCCCGCCGCATCCTCACCAGCGCCTCTCCCCGGTCTTTGCCCCAGGTAATCAGCTTGGCGATTAGCGAATCGTAATAGGGCGGCATATCGTAACCGGCGTAAGCGTGCGTATCGACTCGGACACCCAGACCGCCGGGCACGTGGAACGTGGTGATTTTGCCGGGGCGCGGCCCGAAATTCTTGTCGGTGTCTTCGGCGTTGATACGGCATTCGATAGAATGACCGTAGAATTTGATATCCGATTGCGAAAACGGCATCTTCTCCCCGGCCGCTAATTCGATCTGCAAACGCACCATATCGATACTGGTCACCATCTCGGTAACCGTATGCTCAACCTGGATACGCGTGTTGGCTTCCATAAAATAGAAATTGCCATCGGGATCGACTAAGAATTCGAATGTTCCCGCTCCCGTATATCCGGCCGCCTTAGCCCCCATCACGGCCGCCTGCCCCATCTTGTGGCGAAGCTGTTCCGATATAATCGGCGAGGGGGATTCCTCTATCAGTTTCTGATGGCGCCGTTGTACGGTGCAATCGCGTTCGCCCATGTGAATCACGTTGCCGAAATTGTCGGCCATGATCTGGATTTCCACGTGGCGCGGATTGGGCACGAACTTCTCGATATAAACATCCGGCGAACCGAAAGCCGCGTTGGCTTCCGCGCGCGCGGTTTCGAAAGATTGCTTTAATTCATCGGGGGTATGGACCAGCCGCATGCCGCGACCGCCGCCGCCTGCCGATGCTTTCACCATTATCGGATAGCCGACTTGTTTGGCGACCTCGACCGCGTCTTCATAGGTGGCAACCACCCCTTCTGATCCGGGGATAGTGGGCACGCCGGCATCCCGCATGGTTTTCTTGGCCATCGATTTGTCGCCCAATAGCGAGATAACTTTGGGTTTGGGGCCGATAAAGGCGATTTCGCACGATTCGCAGATTTCCGCGAAATCGGCGTTTTCGGCCAAGAATCCGTAGCCGGGATGGATTGCGTCGGCGTTGGTGACTTCGGCGGCGGCGATTACCCGTTTGGCGTCGAGGTAGCTTTCCGACACCGGACCGGGGCCGATACAGACTTCCTCATCGGCAAACCGCACGTGAAGCGAGTTCGCGTCGGCCTCGGAGTAAACCGCGACGGTTCGCAGGCCGAGTTCTTTGCAGGCGCGGATTATCCGCAGGGCGATTTCGCCGCGATTGGCGACCAGTATTTTATTAAACAATAGTCATCCCTTTTCCGGTTGGCGAGGATACACCTCAACAACCTGCCTTTTCATAGAACAGTAAATATATCATTTTGACCGGGGATGTCAATAAAATGTATGGGGTTTGGGGATATTGGTGGGGCGGTTGGGGTTGGCCGTGAGGCAGCATCCCTGTGATGGCGCCAATACAGACCCTATGTCATACCCGCGCAGGCGGGTATCCAGTCTTATAGCGTGAGCGCACGCAATAGTCCGGGGCAGGCCGGGAGACCCGCCGCCGACCAAATATCGCAAAAATATCGCTTGCATCCCATTATGGCGAGATTATATTAATGTATATCGAGTAGGTCACGAGCCCAAAGGCTCTTGGCAGTATCATGTAGAGGCCAGTAGTCCCAGACTCGCATATATCAAGCCTGGTGGCCCGGGGAAATAGGAGATTTGGATTATAAGGATAATGGCGTTTTGACTTTTTCGTTCCGTCGGGTCTTAGATCCGGCGACTGCCGGAGCGTGACCCGACGGCCATCTAACGAATATGGGATTACGTTTTAAAAATCAAAAATACGGCGAATGCTTTTTTATAACTACTTCATTCGCCGATCATCAAGCTATTGGAAATTTCGCCGGCGTATATGAAACATTGGCGACCGCGGTAAATTTTCAATTGAGGGAAACGGGTTCAAAATTGATTGCCTATGTATTTATGCCTTCGCATATACATTTGGTTTTGCTAATAAAAGGATTTTTATTAGCCGATTTTATGCGCGATTTCAAAAAATACACTTCACAGAAAGCATTACGCGAATATTCAATATCAAACAAACTATGGCAGGATAGATACGACCGCCAGGCGATTTGGTCGGAGAAAATCCTCCGAATTAAAATTGAATATGTCCACAATAATCCGGTTAAAGCCGGTTTAGTCGGCGCAAGCCATAATTGGTTTTGGTCAAGCGCTGATGATTATATCGAACGGGCTAACGGCCCATTAGAAATATGGAAGGAATGGGTTTAAGCCGTCAGGTCACGGCTCTCGTGTGCGAGCGCCTAAGACCTGACGGAACGCAAAAGCCTAGTGCCCGGGGAAAACAGAATATGATAAATATTAATGATGCAACGAGACAGGGTGTTCCTATTTAAAATTTATGGAGACAAGAAATGAATACTATAAAAAATACAGGTAGTACTGGTAGGGTATATAAAATATGGGGTTTTCTTTTTATATTGCTATTCATAATATCCGGATTTGCCGCAATAGCTTCGATAACCTCTTGGGTGATTCCGGTTATTTTTTTCATCGGTAGTATAATGATTTTTGCGTTGGGTGATTTGCTATTAGTTCTGAATAAAATAGAACGCAAATTAGGAGAAAAGGAATAAATCTTTAACTGAAATTAGAAGACGATGATTCCCTTAGTAATGATCCACGACACGTCGTACATTATCGGTTGAAACCAGAAGAGTATTCGAAATGAAGATTTCCGAATCCACTACTCTGCGGGAAATCATTGGCATTTAACGGCTACTAAAGTCTAATAATTTGGGAAGGAGTTTAAAGTGGAATTAAAAGATGATGGCAAAAAAACAATTGGGCAGGCAATTGATGCCATAATAGATGCCTTCTCCGTTCTGTCAGGTCGTAGGCCCGGCAACTGCCGGGGCGTGACCTGACAGCCA
>CAZTNJ010000191.1:0-4092 GCA_964614835.1 uncultured Ignavibacteria bacterium
ATCGCGCCGGTAACTCACGATACCAAAGCCTTTCGGTTCGCCTTGCCCGAAAACGCCGCCCTTGATATGTTTCCCGGCGATCATCTGCACGTGCATTTCGATCTAGACGGCGAAGAAATAACTCGGCCGTACACCCCTTCATCCACTCCCGACGATACCGGCTTTTTCGAATTGATAGTCAAACGCTATCCAACCGGCATTATGTCAACTTATCTTCACAAGCGAAATTTCGGAGATTCGGTCATGATGTCCGGGCCGTTCGTCGGCGGGCATTACCAGCAGGGGATCGCTAAAAATATTGGTATGATTGCCGGAGGCGCCGGTATCACTCCGATGATTACCATGATCCGCACTATTTTGCGTGGGCGCCATGATGTGCGATTGAGTCTTATCTATGCCAATAAAACCGAAAACGATATTATCCTGCGCCGGGAGTTCGAAGAATATGATCGCGAATATCCTAATTTCCGGGCGATATTCGCCCTTGATCAGCCCCCGCCCGATTGGCCCGGCCATTCTGGTTTTATCGATTCCGATCTCTTAACCAAACATCTGCCGCCCCCCAACGTCGACAGCCTTTTGTTTCTATGCGGCCCCCCCATGATGGAATTTAAAACCCGTGAGACTTTGCTCAAATTGGGTTATAATAAAAAGCAGATAGTGATACCGTAATCTCCCGTTCCACATTTCCGTTCCCTTATTCCGTGCCATAATAAATATCTTGGCATCTCTCTACACCCAACTTATATTAAAACTATGAGTAATATTTTCACAATGATTGCTTTTATAAAATGGTAGGGGAGACCTGATGAGATACTTTTTATCGATATTGCTTATTTTGGGTTTGCTTGCTCCGAACTTCAGTTTGGTCGATGCCAAAAAACGGCCGGCCCGAAAATCAACCAAATCATCCGCGACGAATAAAAAGCAGAATTCCGATATAATCCGCCTACAACAATGGATGACCGGTTATTTCTCCAGTCAATCGCAGGCTGCCAAAGATTCCGATTATTTCGATGTCCGCCTGCGCATGACCCCGATCTGGAAAAATCGTACCGATGGTTTCTGGCTTTATGTCGAACAGGCGATGGCCGAACATGAATCACGGCCATATCGCCAGCGGGTTTATCATGTCACGCAGGTTAACGATACGACTTTCGAAAGCGCCGTATTCGGGTTTGCCGATCCAACCATCTATATCGGCGAATGGCAAAAACCGGAACCGCTGGCCAATCTTACGCCGGATTCGATCACGCAAAAACAAGGCTGTTCTATAATTCTTTATCAACATGGCGAATTCGCTTTTAGCGGAGGTACCGTAGGCAAAGATTGCGCCAGCGACCTTCGCGGCGCCGATTATACGACCTCC
This sequence comes from uncultured Ignavibacteria bacterium, assembly GCA_964614835.1. Lineage (GTDB taxonomy): Bacteria > Zixibacteria > MSB-5A5 > UBA10806 > 4484-95 > JAAYTW01. The sequence continues at coordinate 1,370 of CAZTNJ010000191.1, forward strand.
GAAGTCACTATCAGTAAAAATCAAATTATTAGCTGGGATAGAGGATTCGATAAGGATGGTAACCAGGTCTGGGGAGCCCGCAAAGGCGGTTATGTATTTAAAAAGCTTTCCGGGTTTTAGGATTTGATTAATGAAGCGCCGCATTTTGGCAGTTCTAATAGTACTCGCGTCATTTGTATTGGAGTCCCCCGTATTTTCTTATGAAAGCCTGATGGATGCCTATAACCAGGCTTCCGGATATGGCCGCTATACGAAATATATCGAGCTTGATTCAACTCTTCAATACACCGGCGATCTGATGATTCCATCCGACCAAAACGTATATATTAATGGGCATGGCGCGATTATTTTTAACCCACCGGACATACCATCGATTTATGTTGGGATAAACTCCAATCTCGATATTGAAAGATGCGTCTTTGTTGGCGGTCTGATGGCCCTGAATTTTGCGCAAATTGCCGGAGGCACAATCAACAATAATACTATTGTCGGTTGCCGCGAACAGAGTATCTATTGCGATGGCGGTTACAATAATGGACAGCTGTTTATATGGAGCAATATAATATGCGATGCCATGTTTGCAGTCTATTGTATAGATACTATTCCGGTTTATATGGATTACAATGACATATTTGGCATTGACTCGATCGATTACGCGCTTTTCTGCCCTACCTGAGGAAGCCCTCCGGCCCGGTTCGGGCCGATTCCCGGTGAACATGAAATTGCCTTAGATCCTCTATTCGTCGATGCCGTTTCGCACGATTATCGCTTGTTGCCCGAATCCCCCTGTATCGGCGCCGGCCGTTATGGCCGCGATTGTGGGGCTTTGCCGTATACAGTAAGTTCAATAAACGATTTGAGCATTCCCGATAAATTTCTAATAATTGAAACTTATCCTAATCCATTTAATGGCGATATTCGGATAAAATACGACCTAATAAATCCCGCCCTGGTTCAACTCGAAATTGTTAATATATTGGGCCAGAAAGTAGTATCATTAGAAAACGGATATGTAAATTCCGGTTCGCACACGCTAATCTTTAAACCCGAAAGGGAGCTTTCGTCCGGGACTTATATGATTCGATTTTCTGCGGATAATCAAACCGCCTATAGAAAAATCACCTATCTGAAATAGAGTATTCAATAAAAAGGCCGCCCGAATCTATTCAAGCGGCCATTTCTTATTTTTGCTTGACTATGGTTATTTCAATAAAGTCAATTTTTGAATCGATTGCGAATCGTCTGTCTGAATCTTGCAGAAATAAACCCCTGTCCCCAAATCCTTCGGATTCCAGTCGATCGAATGCCGGCCCGATTCAATATCGCCGGAAAATAGCGTTTCCACTTTTTGGCCGAGAATATCATACACCGTTACCGACACATTCGATCTTTTGCCGATTTCATAAGATATCCTGGTGGATGCATTGAATGGATTCGGATAGCCGTAGCTGGCCAGATACGAACGCGGCATGTTCTGCCGATTCTCATCTATCGAGCTGGCGGCAAATTCCAATATTGTCATGGAGTACATGTCGGATACATAAATTCTACCTTCGGCTGCTTTTACCGCCAGGACATGGCCGGGGGTCTCGAAAGTTTCGATAAATTCGGGAGCGGCTGGATTGCTGATATCATAAACCCATACACCTTCTTCGGCGGCGCCGACCAACAGATATTGGCCGTAGATAAATACATCGTTCACGATGTCAATACCTGTATTGTGAATTATTTCCACCGGATTAGCCGGATTGAATATGCTTAATATTCGTAAACCGTCGTAAGAATCGGCGACATACACGAATATGCCATCCACCGCCACTCCAACCGCTCTTTCGGTATCGAAATTGCTCACCAGTGTTGGGGCGCTTGGTTGGCTGATATCAAGTATATAGACGCCGTTGCCATAAGCCGCGACATAGGCGTAGTTCCCCACGACCTTCACATCTTTAACTGCCGTTGCGATTTCATAGCTACCAACACTTACGGGCATGGTAGGGTCGCTTATATCTACTATTTGCAAACCCGGCGATGCTCCGGCGATATAGGCGTAATTTCCAACGACATCAACATTGTAGGCCGAACCCGCCGTATCGAATGTCCCCAGAACAGTCGCGTTAAATGGTATTGACACATTCATTATATGGAGTTTCGGAGAGTCTTCCGCCGCGACATAGGCTATACTATCGACTACTTTTAATCCTCTTATTGCCGATGACAGATTGAAATTTATTTCCGCCTGAGGATCATCCGCCGAAGTGACATCGTAAATCCAGAGGCCTTCATCGCCATTGGAGATGTATGCTTTGGTTCCGACAACATCTACGTCAAAAACCGATGCATAATTCGGCATCTCATAATTACCGATATTTATCGGCACCATCGGATTATCAATCTGACATATGTTTAAACCGGTGGTATTGGCAAGGTATACATAATAAACTCCATCCGTAAACATGCCTCCCGCCCAACCTCCGATATTTAAAGCCGAGACCACGAACGGATTGGTTCTATTGGTAGCGTTTATTATGGTTAATACATTACCATCATCCATGTAAACATAATTTCCGCTTACTGCGACATCAACGGCAAATCCGCCGGTCGATAGACTGCAAGCTATAGTTGGCGAAGTCGGATTCGTGACATCTAGAATATACAAACCCAGAGGCATGTAACCTGTCGCGATATAGGCGTAATTACCGCTCACGCAAACTTTTTCGCAATAG
>CAZTNJ010000192.1:0-452 GCA_964614835.1 uncultured Ignavibacteria bacterium
AAATTCCGGCATATTTCGCAGATTTTCCAGATCACTATCGTTTTTTGCCATCGCCTTAAAATGCGGCGCTTTGGCAAGGGCTATTTCGATATTCGCCATTGCCTCATTAATTTTACCCGAAAGCGATAGATAACAGGCCAGGTCATAATAGGTCTCGGGTATATTTGGGCCAAGCATCACCGATAACCGCGCTTGTTCGACCGCCCTTTCCAAATTGCCGCTCTGATATGCTTTCCCCGCGTTTTCCAGACAGGCTAATGCTTTGGCTATTCCATAAAGCCGCTTGATTTCGACAAAAGGTTCCGGGCTATCATCCACCCGGATATCTATCTCTTTGTCATAACGATATCCTGGCGTTTTTTTAACCACTAACAAGGCCGCCGATTGTTTTCCGCGAGAGTCGCCGCCGACCGAGTCGCCCGATAATAAGGCCGCCAATAATTTATCACCCA
>CAZTNJ010000192.1:462-4044 GCA_964614835.1 uncultured Ignavibacteria bacterium
TCAAACGCATGAATCATGCAATCAATTACATGTTCTGACACCAGTATATTCCCCTGGGCGGCGCAATTCCTGCCGATTAATCCTCCAGCCCAACTCATACATCCGGCGCCGGTAAATGTGGCGGCATTCCCCTTGTTGTCGATTATCCCTAACTGCCGACGTTGGGAAAGCGTATCGGCCTTGGTTAGCGAATCTATGATAGCTTGCGGCATCAGCCCTTTTGACAACAAATCAAGGCCGTTCGGCCCGTAATCGGCGTTGACCCAGGCCTGCGTCGCCACGGCTCCAATTTCCGCTTTAGCCCAGGGCACAACCGAACCAACTGCGAAATACTTACTGGCAACCGCCACGCCAACTTCGCCGGTTTGCGGGTCGGCTCCGACTATCGAAAATGTGCTTACCGGCATCACACCGGATGCCGTTATCGTCAACAGCATCAGCCAGCCGATAACCCGAATCGAATTATGCATATTATCCTCCTTAGTTAACTAAAATAATATTGTTACACCCGAAACGGCATTTTTCAAGTTGTTTATGTTTAATGATAAAAAAATATTTGATTTGGCTTTTTTAACATATAATAATTAATAATCTATGGAGATAGGAGAAAAGTTATGAATAAATCGTTAACGGCGATTTTACTGTTTATCGGCATTCTGGGATTAACTCTGGCTTGCGGCGCGAAAAAATCCGAAAAGGAAAACGCCGGGAAAGCGGGAGATATGAAAACTTTTAAAATCACGAGTCCGGCTTTCGCCAATGGCGATACCATACCGGTGAAATTTACCTGCGACGGCGACGATGTTTCGCCAAAATTGGAGTGGAGCGGCGTACCTGTGAACACGAAATCGCTGGCGTTAATCTGCGATGATCCCGACGCTCCTCTGGGAACCTGGGTTCACTGGGTAATCTTCAACATTCCCCCCGATTTAGATGGTTTCGATGAAAAATATACCCCATCTAAAGGTTTAAGAAAAGCATTCACCATCGGCGAAAGCCCAATCGATGGGATCAACGATTCCCGCTGTTATGGTTATAACGGACCATGTCCGCCCAGAGGACCGGCACATCGGTACTATTTTAAGCTATACGCTCTTGATACCGTACTCAATCTGAAAACCGGCGCCTCCAAGGCGGATGTCGAAAAAGCAATGAATGGACATATTATCGCGCAAACAGAATTGATAGGGAAATATCAACGATTGGCTTACTAAAGGAGTTTTTAATTCGGCCTAACTTTCGCGATCGAGTATTTCGCGGATTACCCGCCCCAATTTCTGAAGCGTATAGGGCTTTCTGACATATTTGCCGACCCCAAGTTTTTCGGCGGCCCTCACTCGGTCGGTTTCGGCGTATCCGGATGTTATAATAGCTTTTTGGCCCGGTCTTATTCTTATCATTTCTCGATAAGTATCTAATCCATCAAAATCGCCATCCATTATCATGTCGAGCACTACCAGATCGGCGGGACTGGCTTTAAGCGCGGCTATTCCTTCCCGGCCATTTGCGGCAACTCGAACTTTATATCCAAGGCTCGATAAAATTACCTGGGCGAGTTCGCGCTGTTCGAGCGTATCGTCAACAACCAATATCGATTCTGATCCATGAATATCGATGACGGGCGCGTCTTGAGCTCCCGGTACTTTATCCAAAATGGGAAGATAGATAGTGAAACGGCTGCCTTTATTTAATTCGCTTTGCACATCGATATAGCCGTTATGATCTTTGATTACGCCATATACGATTGACAATCCCAGTCCGCTGCCGCTTCTCCCGAGTTGTTTTTTTGTGTAAAAAGGCTCAAAAATTCGTTTGATATCTTTGGAGTCTATGCCAAATCCGGTATCAGCAATCGTAAATAGGGCGTACATACCGGCATCGATATTATCATAGCCATCGGCAAGTTTGTCAATGTGCCTTATTTGAGTACTTAACTTGAGCGAACCGCCATGCGGCATCGCGTCGAACGCGTTAATAACTAAATTCATTACCATTTTCGTTAAATGCGAGTTTGAGCCAAGCACGACCGGATTGCCATCGGTAAGGAATACCTCAATCATTATTTTTGGATTTTGTTGTTTGAGGGCGAAAAAATCGGATGATTCAAGGTAAGAGTTGATTATTTCATTCAGATATAAGGGGCTCATCTCGAAGCGTCCGCGTCTGGCCATTGTTAGTAAGTCCTGGACGACGCCGGCGGCGCGTTGTGCTGAAGTCTCAATTTTGGTTATTTTATCGAGAATCGGGCTATCGGATGGTAGTTTCATGCGTATCAATTCGGGATATGCCACCAGCGGCCCGAGCATATTATTAAGGTCGTGAGCCACTCCGCCGGCCAATAATCCCAGCGATTCCATCCTTTGCGCCCGGGCGAGTTTATCACGCAAATCTTGTTTTTCTTTTTCGGCGATTTCGATATCAGTTACATCCCTGAATATTCCCATCGTATGGACTACTTTACCGGCCTCATCGAGTATTGGCGCGGCAGAAATATAAATTTTACGAATCTGGCCGCTTTTGTTGATTATCCTGAAATGATAACGACTGCGTTCGAGGTTTTTACGTTTTTCCGTTTGGCTGCGAACGAATTCGATATCATCAGGTTGAATAATGGTGGCCAGGTTTTTGTTGGTTAGTTCTTCCGCTTTATATCCAAAAATCTCACATGCGGCCGGATTGATAAATATGATATTCTCATCAAGGTCGGTAATCACGATACCATCCGGGACGGCGCATACCAGACTGCGATATTTTTCTTCAGATAAACGAAGGGCCTCGGAGGCCTGTTTGCGCGAAATCGCCAGAGCCATATATTTGGAAACGTACTCCAGCAATTCCAGGTCGTTCTCGTTATATAAATTGAGGTTTTCGTAACTCTGGACGGCCACGACTCCTATCACGCCCTCGGCGGACTTTAATGGAACGCCCAGCCAGATTTTGGGTCGCGGAATTCCGGCCAAATCAATCTCTCCCCGCGCTGTTAAGCGATCAAAATCATCGGCGCGAGCAAGCAACGACTTCCCCGTCCGTCGAACATAATCCGTGATTCGTTTCCTTAAAGGGCGACAGGAAAAATCGCCGCTTCCATTTGGATTTACATGATAGGGAAAAGTATAGCTCCCGCTGGCTTTATCATATAAGGCTATATAGAAGTCAGAAGTATCGATAAGTTCGCCTAAAATATGATGGATTGACTGAAGAAGCTGGGGAAGATTTTCAGTCGAGCTTATCGCCTCGGATATTTTTAACAACGCTTCCTGCAACTTTTCCATCCGCTTGCGATGGTCGATATCTCTGACTACCGATAGAAGGACATCCCGGCCGCCTATCGTCGCCTGCTTAAGACTAACCTCGACCCAGAAAAGCTGGCCATTCTTTTTTCTTGTCCGCCAATCAAATATTTGAGGCACACCATTAAGAGCTTTATCCATAAACTCACGGGCTTCTTTGGCGGAATAAGGGCTACCCATGCCATTATTGAGATGAAAATTCGTTCCTATGATATCCTGAAGGGTTATTCCATATAATTAGCAGGTTCGCTCATTTACTTCTATAATGATACCATAAGCCGGGTTGTGAACC
>CAZTNJ010000193.1:0-4018 GCA_964614835.1 uncultured Ignavibacteria bacterium
TGTATACGGTCCAGCTCGAGCCGTTTTTTTCGACTAATCCGAGCCCAAACGTGCCGAAAAATACTTTACCGTTAAAATGATTATTCGCGATTAATTGAATTCTGTTTGAGGGCAACCCCGAATTACTTTGATTGTAGGTGTACCAGGTTCCGGCCGTATATGTAACCGCGCCGCCGCTTAGTGTCGCTATCCAGAGCGAATTCTTCACCGAATCGAAATCCATCCCTTTCAAATAATCAGTGGGAATGTATGTTCCGGCGGGGACTTTAAAAGTCTGCTGCTGTGAATCGGCATATGTAAATTCAGTTCGGAACTCGGTCTGATAACATATCCAACCCACGGAATTAAAAATCGTGATACCGCCGCCATAGGTGCAAACCGCCCGATAATCCGGCGTTTCCTCGATACCTGTAATTATCGGACTAACAGATAATCCAGCGTTAAACTGGCGCCAACTCGAATCGGCCAGGTTCCGAATCGATAATCCCTCGCCCAGCGGCTGAAGGTCTAAATTAACCGAAGCCGAACCGATAAACAATGTGTCAGATTTGAGCGACACAATGTACGGATAGTTAATCGGAACGCCGGTATTGGTTTGATTATAAATAGTCCAGTTACTTGAATCCTTTACAAATAAACCGCGTCCCTGTGTACCTATCAATAATTTTTGTTGGGGATCAATATTTAGGCTGATAATATAATCTGTCTGAAGAGGGCTGTTGAGCACATTATAGGATGTCCAATCGGCTATAGTAACCGCCGGTACAATCAAGGATATCATCAACGCTATTAAGATCGTGCTTTTCATTTGGGCCTGCTCCTTCCGATTATATTTATCCACAAATAGATACGGCAAATTTCAGGCCCTTTTTGATACCAAAATCGCCGCCAAGGCCAGTTTCATCTAACTGTTTGATTCTTAACATGTTTGCCGAGCCTCAAGAAGTCTCGTTTTTTCCATTTTTACCCCAAACAGAGTTTTTTTCTGTGCCAGTTTTAAACACTGACATCAGAAAAACCATCCAGTATTTTCATTGCCCCAATATATCGATATTTAAAACAGGCACAAGCCTTATTTTTCAATAGGTTACGAAAAATCGGCGATTATGATAAATCATTTCCCGGGATATGCAAAAATTTCAACTACGGAATAGGTGTCAGGCTTGACTTGGTAAATCTATATCGCCACTCGTTGCCGAATCATCGCCAGTTTATCCAACCGGTGACGATATCCAGCCACCTGTTTATGCGCCAGATACGAACTTCGCACCAAAGGCCCCGATTCGATATAAGGAATCCCTAATGCTTCCCCTTTTTCTTTCATCATACCAAACCACTCCGGCGAACGGTATTCCACTACCGGGTGATGCCAGTACGATGGGCGCAGATACTGCCCGATTGTCAAAATCTGGCAGTTGTGCTTGGCGGCGTCGGCGAAAAGCTGATAATATTCCTCTTCGGTTTCCCCCAATCCCGCCATGATACCCGATTTGGCGATTATATCCGGCCGATACTCGCGGCTTCTGGCCAGAAGCTCCAGCGACCGTTCGTAGATGCCCTCCGGCCGCACCGAAGGATATAATCTCGGCACCGTTTCCAGATTGTGCGCCAGCACGTCGGGGTTTCTGTCAAGTATGATTTTCAGCGCGTCCCAATTTCCTTTGAGGTCTGGTATCAACAACTCAACCCGACACTTGGGATTTTGCGCCTTTATCTGATGGGTCGTTTCGGCAAAAATCGAAGCGCCGCCATCGGCTAAATCATCTCTGGCCACCGAGGTTATCACCGCGAACCGCAAATCCAGTTTGGCGCAGGCCTCGCCGACCCGTCTTGGTTCATCTTTATCGAACCACTTGGGTCGCCCCTTGTTGACATTGCAGAAACGGCAGGTGCGGGTGCAGGTATCCCCCAGTATCATAAAAGTGGCCGTGCGGGCCGAAAAGCATTCGCTGATATTCGGGCAGTTAGCTTCCTCGCAAACCGTGTGAAGGTTCGATTCTTTGATGAGGCTTTTGACTTCCTGATATGTTTCGCCGTATATAGGCCTAATTTTAAGCCATTCCGGCTTGTTTTTCATGTCATCCAGAACACGTTCTCGCATCTATTCTCCTTATGTATGTCATTTGTCAACCGCATTAATGGTCAACAGGTTCCGTTCACTACCAGGCAGATATTTCATAAATTTCCCTACTTTTTTGCAACGTTTTTAATATATACTTTGTTGGGATTATTGAAATATTGCAATTACGCGTTAGCTGGAGGCGCTGTATGAGAAGTTTCTTTTCTGGGGTTATTCTGGGGCTGTTGATATTCGGTGGATTGGCAAATTGTGGCCGGGCAACCGAACCATTGTTTTCAGGTGCAGGCGTAGTCTGTGCATATTCAAATGTAACTCGGATTTATCCGGCCGATTTTGACGGCGATAGCTTGCCCGAATATGCTCTGGTCGATTCAATATCGAATCGCATTGAATTTCTCAATTATACTTCAGAGAATCTGCTAACGGTTACAGCCAATTTAAGAACAACCGGCCGTCCGTATTTGCTTTGCCCTGCCGATTTTAACAACGATGGTTTCCCCGACCTCGCCGTCTCCAACAAAGAATCCGACAACATCACCGTTCTTCTAAACCGCACCCAGGTCAATAAGATGCCCGACAATACGCCTGTACCCAAAGTATATCATCTGACTGCCTATCCCAATCTCTTCAACTCCAATGCCATAATTTCATTTAACCAGCCCCAGCCCGGACGTACAGCACTAACCATCTACGATATCCTCGGCCGCAAAGTCGAAACAGTTTATGATAGCTATCTTCCCGCCGGCAATCGCGAATTTATCTGGCGTGCCGATAAATATCCTTCCGGGATATATTTTGCCCTCATCCGGTCATCCAATATCGCCGAATCGGTCAAGCTAACCCTGATAAAGTAGGTCAAAAATCACCTGCTTTTTTCCCCTTGTTTGGTGTCCCCGCTAATTCTATATTCTCTATGTTGGGCGAATGCAATTTCCGTAGGAGCTGGCGCCGCCCCTACGAATTACTGTAGGGACGGTTCGCGAACCGCCCAATTCGAAGTCAAGACCACGGAGGTCTTGACCTTCAAAATGCTTGTTTGTGCTTCGGGAACTACGATTCCCGAAGCTAATTTGCGTAGGGACACGATATATCGTGCCCAACCAATTATCCGTGCGTCAGGATAGAATAGGCCAACGGCTGATGACATCTTGGAGCTATGATAGAAAAATCGATTCGGTTCTGTCGGGTCGTAGGCCCGGCAACTGCCGGGGCGTGACCCGACAGCATAACGATGACATCTACTTCGGGAACAACACCACCCTGTCGTGGATGGATTTCCGAAGATGAGCGAAAATTCGGCGAAAGGGATAACGATGGCAAACGATACGCTTCAACAACAGCTCGATTACTTTTTCAAACCGCAATCAATAGCCGTAATCGGCGCGACCTCCAAGGAATTCACTATCGGCCGGGCGATTTTACACAACATGGTAATCAACGAATTCAACGGCAAGATATTCCCGGTTAACCCCAAGGCCGAAGTTATCCACTCCCTCAAATGCTATCGTTCGGTGCTCGATATCCCCGATTCAGTCGACATGGCCGTTATCATGGTGAAAAAAGAACTGGTGGCCGAAACCCTCGAACAGTGCGGCCAAAAAGGTATCAAAGCCGCTATCACTATCACCAGCGGCTTTAAAGAAATCGGCGGCGCCGGCGTAGCCGAGGAAAAACGGGTTCTCGAAATCGCTCAAAAACATAATATCCGCATGATCGGTCCCAACTGTTTCGGCATATTCAATACGGCTTCCGAAATATCTCTCAATGCAACATTTTCCAAAACCAAACCCCGTAGGGGCAAAGTCGCCTTCATTTCGCAATCAGGCGCGCTAGGCGAGGCTATCCTCGATTACGCCTATCAAATCGGACTGGGCTTTTCGCTGTTCGCCTCCATAGGCAACAAAGCCGATCTCACCGAAAACGATTTCCTCGAATATC
>CAZTNJ010000194.1:0-4000 GCA_964614835.1 uncultured Ignavibacteria bacterium
AGCGACCATCCAGAGGCGGGCAAGCCCGGCAGCAAGATACAATCCTGGATTCCGGGTCAAGCCCCTCCATAGGCGGGCAAGCCGGAATGACAGATATTTATTAAGGCGGCTGCCTGAGATGCTATCAGTTTGACCAAGACCGAACATTTTATTTATTCCTTTAAGATTCGAATAACCGCTCGAATCAGGCGGCTGCGGTAGCTTAGAAGAATCAGGAGGTTCAGGGCTGGCAGGTCACATCCTTCGGACTACGACCTGCCAGAACCGGGGTGACTCCCGTCTTCCTCGGTTTAATCCGCCGTGGGCGGAGCGTGTCGGCACAGCTACGGTACCCATGTTTGGAGACGCCGTGTCATCGCGCGCAATCGACGATATCCAGTCGGTCAGTTGTCAAACGGTAGCGCCTTGCGACAGCCGCCGTTTTTTCTGACCTTAGTCTTCTCATAATACCCCGCTCTGGCATTCTTAATGCGAAATGTATGCGTTTTCGGTATATGGGGATTGGGGGATATGGGGTTAGGGGGATAATTGCCGTCAGGTCACGCCCGCCTGCGGCGTTCTACGACCTGACAGAACCGGGTGAAATGCGAAATGTATGCGGAATTGTGGGCGGCAGGTCATACGACTCCACGAGCCTCCCGGCCTGCCCCAGCCTAACTACTTGGCCGGGCACGCGGGGACCCTACGGGTAAGCTGCGTGCCGCGCACAAAAATCCATTATTTTCTTGACATCAAGACCGGTTTAGCTATAAATTGCTGTTGCAGTTTATTGTAAGCGATATTGCATCACGATAAAGCAGAAAAAATAGTATTAATGGAATTGATGGGCATTGTGATGAGTTGCCTCGATAATTATAGACTATCCCCCCCCATTATGGCGTTGCGTTTTAAGCATAGTATTTCCCAGGTCGCCTCCATCATATAGCTATAGTTTTATTTTTAAACAGTTAATATAATTATTAGAGGAGGCTATATGTTTCAAAAACGTCGATTGGTCATGATTTTAGTTTTATATGCGATAATGTCGCTAATGGTATTCTCGCATGCTCAACAAGTTATCGATAAATCAATCTCGGCCGCCCTGCAAAGTGATTTGCCAGTGCAAACTGAACCCTTTACGCCTGCCGGTAATTTTTTTACGTGGTCATTTACTTTTCAAAATCATTGGCAAGTTCCCTATATGGCATCTACGGTGTTCCCTCAAGTAGTAAGCTCTGATTTAAGTCATCCTGTGGAATCCGTCATGTATTCACCAAATATTGTACATAAAATATTTGGAGATAATTGGACTGGAACAGGCCAAGATTATTTGCGAATTAGCGCGGCAACAGGCTCTTATCCGGACAATTTCTATAACATGGGATTGGAGGTTCATTACTATTCCAAACAACAGGAATAAGGTCAATTACACTCCCCCCTTTTGGGGGGAGTCTTAGAGAGGGCATATGCTAAAAGCAAGATGTTTGTTTTTTAAATGTTTATTGGTTTTATGTCAGTTTTCCTTTTTGGTGGCGGAAGATAATACCTGGATATGTATCGGACCGGATGATGCAAGTATACAGGTGATTGCAGTCGATCCACATAATAATCAACATCTTTTAGCCGGGACAATAGTTGGCGGATTATTCGTATCCACCAATGGAGGGATTGGATGGAATCATGTTAATTTTCCCGTGACGGAACCTTCAGCGCGGAAAATACTGTTTCATCCTCTGGCGCCCGACACGGTATTCTATGCAACCACGGAAGGTATATTTCGAAGTAACGATAATGGTTTTAGCTGGTTTCGGTTACCAGTACCTTTTCAAGAAAATGAGTATAGATGTATTGCTATACACCCTTTCAACCCTTCAGTTATCATTGCCGGTTCTTGGGGCTATATAATTCGATCTGATGACGGCGGTGCATCTTGGAGGGAAATAATAATAGGAGTGTCCGTAAGCGATATTGAATTCGATCCCATAGATTCGGGTATTGTGTATGCGGCAGCTTATGCCGGTTACACGGGCAAGTCAATATTTAAAAGCTACGATTGCGGCGAAACTTGGCAAAACATAACAAATGATATGGATAGCGTGGCGGTTTCGGAAGATTTAGAAATTAACCATAGCGATCCATCAATTATGTATATCGCGAGATTCTACAGCGATACTTTACCTGGGCACTGTTTAGTGAAAACCACAAACGGTGGTAACCACTGGTTTGATATAACCCCTCCCCAGATGCAGAGAGGCAACGGTCATTGTGTTGTTGTTTCCCGCCGTGCACCCAATATGGTGTTTTTAGGCGCCATGGGCGATGGTATATTCAGAAGTAGCGACGGGGGAATGAATTGGGAACGTATTAATACCGGTCTTGGGAATAATCTGATAAGCCGATTAATGGAAGATTCCAGTACGGGTATACTGTATGTAGGCACGTATTTTGCCGGGATGTATCGTTCTACCGATAACGGAAATCATTGGGAAAAAATAAGTCAAAACGTAAAGCAGGCATTCTGTATCGAATTTGCCATCAACACGAGAAATTCCGATTCTTTATTTTTAGTTACATATAACGGCTTATATTTGTCATCAGATAAGGGACTGCATTGGATTCGCAAAGATATTTGGCCGCAAATCGAACCATACTTTCTGACCAGCATCGATATAAATAAATACGAACCGAACAATATCTATATAGCCTGGGAATCGCAGATGTCACCTGGTACCGGAGGGGTGATTCGTTCGACAGATGGTGGCATCAGTTGGAACGACATTTCATTCGGACTTCCATATAATTGCGAGCCGCGTAAAGTGCGGCTCGCATATCACGACAGTTCAATAGCGTTAATTTATTTAGCGGAAAAAACCGGACTTTACTATTCAGATGATAGCGGGCAAAACTGGTGGTTGATGGGAAATGGGTTGCCAGCGGGAATCAGTTTTCATCAAGTAGGAGTTAGCCCGGTCGATGGCAATATCGCATATGTGGGATGTAATAATAACGGTCACTATTATAGGACAACTGACGGAGGGGTAAGTTGGAGTATTTTAGAAAGCATGCCGATTGGAATAGCGCCGGGCGAAATCGTATGTGATCCTATATCGGAATCCACCATTTATGCGAATTGCGGGATTGATAGCGGGTTGTATATATCAAATGATTTAGGTGAAAATTGGTGCCAAATAAATAATAATTTACCGCGTTATAATACAGGTCTTATTATATCAGGAATTGCCATTAACCCGCTTAATAATTCGGATATTTATGTAAATTCGTTTAGTCACGGCTTTTATATATCAACTAATAGCGGAAATAGCTGGCAATCGCTTAACAATGGTTTAAATCTTAATTACTCGGGAGGGATTACGGTTATTGATCCTTTAGATACAAATCAGATCTATTTGGCCACACTGGGATATTCATGTTGGTCAATACATCGTTCGATCAGCGGAATAAATTACCAAATTGAACCTTGTAATATTTTCCTTTCTCCCAACTACCCCAACCCCTTTAACTCCTCTACAACGATTCGCTATACTATCCCAACTCCCGGGCCGATAACGCTCGATATCTATGATATTCTTGGCCGAAAAGTGCAGACGTTACTTGATATCAGTCAACCGGCAGGGGAATATCAGGTAACCTGGAAAGCCGAAAATTTCAGTTCGGGGATGTATTTTTTTAAGTTACGGTTTGATGATAAAACAATATCAAAACCCATGCTTTTACTCAAATAGTCGCAATTTGGATATTTGCCTCAATTGAAGCTATCCCGCCTGTATATAATCCTTTATATTGGTTTCATGAAATTGATTTGTGCCCAACGGCTCTGCCGTGGGTTAGTTTGTGATACAGGAACCGGTCCCACAGCCCGGCGGTTGCTGGACTCGAAACGCCAACCTGTAATCCTGGATGCTGAATCAAGTTCAGCATGACGAAGCTGACGAATGCAATTCACCAATACGCGGGGATTGTCGAAATCACGAGGATTTCGACCTACGGGATATAATCCTGG
>CAZTNJ010000195.1:0-1652 GCA_964614835.1 uncultured Ignavibacteria bacterium
ATTATACTCCATAATTTTGCCGCTCATTGATACTTTTACATAACCATCCATCATGCTATCAATAAGGTCGAGATATTTGGTGACGTCTTTCAGTGCCATAAAAAAATAGCTCTGATTACCGACAATAAACTTATGGATAGTAATCTCTGCCAGTAATCCACGTCCGGACCGTGTAAACAACCTTATCGGTAATTTTTCGGAGAGCATATTCGTATGCCCGTACTTTACTAGTTTTAATTCCCTTTGAAGGCTATTTTTTTTAAAAATAATTTTAGATGATTTTCCTATTAACTCATCCTTTGTGTACTCGAGAGAACTAACAAATGAATCATTAACCGACACGAATTTACCGGTTTGGGGTTCTAAAAATGCGGCAGGGAATGGCAGTTGATCAAAATACTTTTGCAATTTCCGAATACCGGGCGTTAGCGATTTCCGGTAATCGGAAAATGATGAAAGTTTTCGCGCTGATTTAGCCATCATAATCCCACATCAGCAAGCAATGGCATTAACGTCAATAAAATGATCGACCCTTACAACTAAGGGATTTTGTTAGCACAGAAATTCAATTACGTCAAGTGTTAGTTTTATATAGCTGGAAATTCACAAAAAAGCAACTTAACCTTTTACTGGACTTTCCAAACAAAAATCGTAGCGACCAAGCGGCGGCGGGACGAAAGGATATACTGATGATAATTGTGAGAAGTAGGGGTCAGGGCCGACCAATAAGGTTAATTGGGTATTGAAACGCCTAAATTTTAATGGGTTAACTCAGCAGAGGGGGTTAGTGGATGTTGCGGGATGTGTTGAAACAAGAGGTCGAGGAATCTCCGGTTCGGAGTCATCACCATAAGTCAGCTCAGTATCTTACTGTTTCAGCTGATTACCGGGTTCTGGCGAAAGGGGCGTATTATCAGCGCCCCAGAGGTAATCCGAAAAGCTATTGAAATTCATTCTTCCGAAAATAGAACCAATGTTAAACAGGTATACAGAAAACTGAAAGGAACGCCGCCTGAAATATGAGTTCCCGCAAAAATTAGCTATATTCTCTGTCAAAGCGAAGATGTATCCGCAGGAAGATATTCAAATACATCTTCCACTTTTTAATCAAATGGCGCTATCATAGTGATTAAAAGGAGTATAAATATTTTAGGGTTTGTTGAGACCCATAACGCCTTGGTATGCCCGATTTTTCTTGACAATTCGGTTTAAAATGTTAGCTTAAGGGCGCTATGAGGAACGCATTGAATTGTGATGGAATTACCACCCAGCAACGCCGCATAATGTGGCGAATCTACTTAAAAGGCCAGTTGTAAGCCTTTCCTCACATATTTATTATCGCTTTGACAATAATATTTGCCACTTAAGCTATTTAAAAAGGAGCAGTTATGTCTGATATAAATGTTGCAAGTAAAAATACGGTCGGATACTCCGATTTAGCCGACAATCAAATAATGGAATTTGAAAGCCATTTCGGCGCGCATCACTACGGAAGACTTGGATTGGTGGTTCGGCAAGCCAAAGGCGCCTGGCTCACCAACATAAACGGCGACAAATATTTAGATTGCCTGGCGGCTTATTCGGCTGCCAATCAGGGACATCACCACCCGCATATTGTGGCGGCGTTGGTAAAAGCGTTACAGGGGAATTAC
>CAZTNJ010000195.1:1662-3989 GCA_964614835.1 uncultured Ignavibacteria bacterium
AAAAACGGCTAAAAAAATTTTTTTTTCCTGGGGGGTTTTTGGGTTGCAATTATGGTAATAACCCCCCGGATTTTGTGGGGGCGTTTGTTAAAGCGTTACAGGGGAATTACGCCTCGGTGATTTCCAATGTGGTCTACACCGACGCCCTGGGCATTTTTTTGAATAAAGTCGCCAATCTACTGCCCCAAATCGGACCTCGTTTCGGCGCTAATGGCAACAAAGTCTTGCCAAAAAATGGCGGCGTCGAGTCAGTCGAAACAGCTATCAAGATGGCGCGTTATTATGGCTATAAGGCTAAAGGCATTCCGGATGGTAAACAGGAAATAATCGTATTCAACAACAATTTCCATGGCCGGATGATTACGGTAATTTCATTTTCATCTTCAGCAAAGTATAAAACCGGATTCGGCCCCTTAACGCCCGGCTTTATCAGCGTGCCTTTCGGCGATCTCGATTCAGTTAAAAAAGCCGTGAATAAAAATACCTGCGCTATCCTGGTTGAACCGATGCAGGGGGAAGGCGGCATGTATCAGCCTCCCGATGGTTTCTTGAAAGGGCTGCGAGAAGTCGCCGACACAAACGATTTGATGTTGATATTCGATGAAATCCAAGTTGGCCTGGGACGTACCGGCAAGATGTTCTGTTTCGAACATGAAAATGTCGTTCCGGATGGAATTATCCTGGGCAAGGCGATTTCCGGCGGACTCGTGCCGGTATCGGTATTTGTAACCAATGCCAAACTGATGGATATGGCATTCCAGCCCGGTTCGGATGGTTCAACTTATGGGGCGTATCCATTGGCCTGCGTGGCCGGTATCGCGGCGTTAGATGTGATAATCAATGAAAATCTTCCCGCAAAGGCCGCGGCTAAGGGCGAAATTCTCAAAAAGAAAATTATGGAAATCGCCTCGAGATCGCAGCATGTAAAAGAAGTGCGCGGACGCGGATTGTTTATCGGTATCGAAGTCAAGGGTGGGGATGCCATGGTGTTCTGCCGCAAGCTGTTGGAAAATGGCGTGCTGGCAAACGACAGCCACGGCCATACGATTCGGATGTCGCCGCCGCTTATCATCAATGACGATGATATCGCTTACTTGTGTGAAAGATTAGAAAAGGTGTTAGTTGGTTAATCAGCCGGACCAGTTTCTTGATAGAAGGCGGGTCTTATGGCCTGCCTTTTTTGTGCTAGTTTATAAAATATATCTTGACAGCCCACATATCTATCTTTATGCTTAATACGCATCATTGATTTTGCACCTTGATTGTTATTAGGTGAAAGTTTAACAATGTGGAGGTGTTAATGGCTTTAAAAAAGCTGTGCTTAATGGTGTTGTTTGTCTGTTTATGGGGGGGGGGTAATTTGGGGAAAAACGTTTCATATCATTGTTGGCAGACCTGGCTTAAGGTTGCCAATTAACAGTGATGTTTATATTCCGGTATATGTTTATACTAACTCAACAATCGATTCTATAGCAAATTTTAGCATTGCTCTTGCAACAAAAGATCAATATATAACTACAAGATACAGACCGGCAGACAGTATGACATTCGGCAACTATTTTGGACCGCCGATAAATAGTTGGAATGAGCACTGGATTCAACCTTCTGCGTCTGCAAATCCAATAAGCGGTTGGAAAAATCAAACATATTGGGGCATCAGTTATTCTGTTTATGTATGCCCTTCGGAAACAACTTTATTTTGTATCTATAAAATGAGAACAACCAGCAATACCGGGGTGATTGGTATTACGGACTCGATTTTTGCAATTGGACATGATAATGTCACGGGAGACACAGCTTTGGGCGATCCTTATGGGTGCGAATATCACGGGATTCAAATGACGTACTATCCCGTTACTTTCGTGGCACAGTGGGATTCGGCACAAACCGGTACCGGGATAACCGTTCTCGATAAGTTTTCCGGACATATAGATACAAAATGGGATCCCAGCCAGAGTAAATTCGCCTTGAAAGATGTCTCGCGGCGGTTAAATTATAACCCGCATTCTCATAATGGCCAGATGAAAGATACTGCTTCAGTAAGCACTTTTTATGCTCACGGCTATCAATATCCAGGTTATATGCTTTATGATATTGATAATTGCTGGGTCGCCGATAGCCAAAAAGCGGCAACTGATGCGCAAGTCTATGCGGGCCTGGTCTATGATTACATGCTTAATCATTTAAATAGAAACGGTTACGACAACATTGGTTCCAGTTTTATCAGTACCGTGCATGATGATAGTTTGCATAACAGGTGTTGTTGGGATCCGAATAAAAAACAAGTAAGGTTTGGTACAGTAAGTAGCTCAAGAAGGTCGCCATCA
>CAZTNJ010000196.1:0-3846 GCA_964614835.1 uncultured Ignavibacteria bacterium
TCAATTACGATAAAACATAAAGCGCCTGCCATACTCAAACTGAACCAATCGGAGAAGCTCGATATTTTTGAAAAGCATGTTCCCGAAAACCTTCGAGCCAAGAAAACCGGGATGAATATCGCGGTTATTGCTGATTTTAATATCGCGGGACAACTGACGCAACTATTCCGGTTGATAAACGAAAAGACTATCCATAGAGCCCGTTGTATTATCGTTCAGGATGATTACCTGTCTTATGATAGAGACCTTGTCTTGTCGCATAACAATGCCGATGATTTCGAAACCGCTCTCAAGATAATCGAAAACGCCGATTTCTATCATATCGGTCGTTTCCCCGTTAAAATAGGGGATATTGATTTAACCGACTATCTGCGGCCGGATAACGCATTGGTCCAGTATTTTGGCAGCGATTTACGCAACGATGGCTTCAAATATTACAACTGGCATAAATCTAATCGCATCGTCGGCCTTTCGGCCTGGGATTATACCATGCTCAAGGATTCGCCGATGTTCTACCATATCAATATGATGTTTGATACTTCTCGCGTTAACCGAGCCCCTCGTCCTGAAGGAACACTCAAAATCGTGCATCCCACCACTAATCGACATATCAAGAAGACCGAGTTATTTCTAAACACCATAGATAAACTTCGCCGCGAAGGCTGTGACATCGAACCAGTGCTGATCGAGAAGAAAACCAATCAAGAATGCCTCGATTTGAAATCGCAGGCTCACCTGACCTATGACCAGATATCTGTCGGAATCTACGGAGTTTCGGCTATAGAATCGATGGCGGCCGGACATGTAGTATTCGGAGGTATTTCCAATTTCGCCGCCAGTTATCACCCCGATAATCCGATAGTATGGGTTACCGAAAAAAGCTTGGGCGAGCGAATCAAGCATTTCGTAGATCATCGCGAGCAAATATCCGATCGCGGCCGGGCCGGTATCGATTGGGTGAAAATGCATCACGATCCCCTGAAAATACTCTGTCAGCATCTTTATATGTACGATTTCGTCAAGCATGGCCATCGGTTCCTTGAAGAATCCGATGCCCAGTTAATGAGGTAAACATATGATTGAAAACAAGAAGGTATTTATCACGGGAGGCGCCGGTTTTATTGGTACCTCTATTGTCGGCAGGCTGGTGGATGCCAATGAAATTACGATTTATGATAACCTGGCTCGTAATAGTCTGAAGGATGCTTTTTTTAAGGATCATCACAATCTGAAAGTCGTTCAGGGTGATATCCTCGATTACGAAAATCTTGCCCGCCACATGAAAGGCGCCGATATCATCATCCATCTTGCGGCAGTGGCGGGAATCGATACGGTTATAAAAAGCCCTATTACTACTATGAAGGTTAATTTGCTGGGCACGTATAATGTTTTGGAGGCCGCCAGCGCTTTACCTAAATTAGACCGCTTGATTGAATTTTCGACTTCGGAAGTATTCGGGTCATATGCATTCCGTTCAGAAGAAAATGACAGCACCGCTTTGGGTGCTGTCGGTAATGCTCGCTGGACTTACGCTGTCAGCAAGCTGGCGGGGGAACATCTAACTTATAGTTATCATACCGAACGTAAATTACCCA
Organism: uncultured Ignavibacteria bacterium; assembly: GCA_964614835.1. Lineage (GTDB taxonomy): Bacteria > Zixibacteria > MSB-5A5 > UBA10806 > 4484-95 > JAAYTW01. The sequence goes on from CAZTNJ010000196.1 coordinate 1,596, forward strand.
CGGTCTCAATCCGACCGTTCAATATCTATGGTCCCGGTCAGGTCGGTGAAGGCGCTATCCATCACTTTATAACGCGCGCCCTGCAAAATCAGTTTTTGACAATCCATGGCGATGGCGATCAGATCCGTTCGTGGTGCTATATCGACGATCTGTTGGATGGTATAATGCTGACGCTTGAAAAACCCGAGGCGGTCGGTAACAGCTTTAATATTGGTAATCCGCGGGGCACAATCACAATCAATGGTTTGGCGATGGCGGTTGTGCGAGTAACTTATTCCAAATCCAAAATCGTCTATGTGCCCAAGCATTTTGCCGACGTCGAGTTGCGTATTCCTAATATCGATAAGGCCAAGCGCCTTCTCGGCTATGAACCTAAAATCGATCTCGAAGAAGGGTTAAGAAGGACTGCAACCTGGTACTATGGAAAAATCAACGGTAATAAAGTTAATCAAGCCACGGCTTTCTCAATCTGAGATACAGGCCGTCAATCAGGTTCTGGAAACCGGCATGCTGGTATCAGGGCCAGTCGTCCAGCAGTTTGAAAACAGTCTGGCCGAATACCTTGGCGTTAAGCATGTAATCTGCGTGTCATCTGGAACAGCCGCATTACACCTATCTTTATTGGCAGCTGAAATTAAGCCTCAAGATGAAGTCATAGTGTCAGCTTTTACTTTTCCGGCCACCGCCAACGTTGTCGAAAATATGGGCGCTGTTCCAATATTTATTGATTGCGGGCCAGATGGAGTAAATCTCGATGTTTATGATATTGAACGTCATATCAGCCCGCAAACCAGGGCAATCATGCCGGTGCACGGGCTTGGATTCCCCGCTAACATGGATATCATTAATGAAATTGCCGCAAAATACAATCTGACAGTAATCGAGGATGCCGCCTGCGCCCTGGGATCACGTTATAAAAATAAGTTATGCGGAACGATAGGTGATATTGGCGCTTTCAGTTTTCATCCGCGAAAGCTTTTGACTACAGGCGAGGGAGGGGCCGTAATCGTAAAAGATGAAATTACAGCCGGGTTAGTGAGGAGCTTACGCAATCATGGTTATGATGATGGTGATTATCGCTACGCCGGATATAACTATCGCATGACCGATTTTCAGGCCGCCATGGGCTTATCGCAATTAGCTTCATACGCGAATTTTCTCGATGAAAGGAAGAAACTCGCGCATGAGTTAACCCTTCTTCTTGGAAGATTTCACTGGTTGGAGGTAATCCGCCCCGAAATCGGAACCGAACCGAATTGTCAGACATTTATGGTGCGCCTGGCCGAAAGCATCGATCAAAAATCGTTGATAAAATATCTGGCTTCCAGAAATATTGAAGCTCAAATTGGCACTTACTGCGTTCCGATGACCCATTATTATAGGGTCCGATACGGATACAGAGCGGAGGAATTTCCTAGATCCTATGATTCGTATAACAGGATGTTATCATTGCCGCTTTATCATGGAATGAAACCTATAGAAATGGTAGCTATATTTGAGGCTCTTAAAGATTACTCTATTGAAATGGTGAAGGAACTGGTTTGATGCATAAAATCGCTATTGCCGGAAATACATCGCTGGCGTATTATTGCGCCCAAAAATTATGCCGCAATGGGGCGCCCATCGAAATAGTATTCTACCCTCGAAAAGGCGCTGCAGAACAATATGACGCGGTGGATTTTTCGCCCCTGGCCGGTGAGTTCCGAATATGCCAGGCCGGAATACCGCTTTCAAAGGATCAGACGGAATTACCGGCAATCGATATCCTGATTAAGCTGGAATGGCCGGAAAGGCTCAAGCTGCCTATTACCCCTAATCTGGCAACCATGAGCGCCAATCTGAACGGGCAATATTCCGGCAGTCATTTTCTTGATGTGGCGGCCGCCCTAAGCTTGGGAAATTCGGAATTCGGTTTGCAATTATTGGGTAGCATTAAAGGTCGTACCGAATCAGTTATCGGGCAATCGACAATAGCGGTAAATATTTTCGATGATGTCAGGTCGCTCAAATCAAAAGCCGCCGTTATTATAGCCAGAATGCTGCTTGAAAATCTTCTGGCGCTTAACCAATCCGAATCCTGGGTTGTAGCCCCCGATTTGCCATCCATATTAAAAGCGCCGGTGATTAAAGCGATCGACTGGAATAAGGATTCTGTGTCCATTCATAATCAGGTACGTTCTTTGACTCATCCCGGGCAGGGAGCTATCACCGAATTTGATGGCAGCCGACTTTATATCTGGCATGGACATCA
>CAZTNJ010000197.1:0-3748 GCA_964614835.1 uncultured Ignavibacteria bacterium
GATACAACGGTTACGCTTCTAAATTCGCTGCAATTCCAATCATATGATATTGTAGTGCGGGGCATTCCAACGGCGGTTGATTTCGATCCCAATCACTGGATTGTCCGAAAGGTTCAGTTGATGAATTCAATCGATGACGAAGGGCATATTCCGCGCGAATATTCGCTGTTGCAGAATTATCCGAATCCGTTCAACAGCAGCACTGTCATTTCATTTGTGATTCCTCAAGACGGACAAGTGAAACTGGTGGTTTATGATATTAACGGCAGAGAAGTAAAAACGCTTATAGATAGCTGGCTTAAATCGGGCAACCATAGTTATCGTTGGGGCGGCGAACTTGCCGATGGCTCTCTGGCGGCGGCAGGAACATACATTTTCAGGCTTGATGCGGGCGGATATAAATTCGCCAGAAAGATGACTTTCCTGAAATAGCTGGAGATAGCTGATCTGAATGATTATGGGGCGATTCCCATAATTATACGCGAGTTTCCATAAAAGCTATCATTTTGTTAATATAAATATATTGATTTATTATCATAACCCAAATTCGGACAATCGATAAGGTTTTTGGCTTTTCTTTACCGGGACGGCACAAGAATTGCGTGATTGTATAGGGGGATTTTGTAGCCGCGATCGCGATTATTGAGTGTGCAGGGATAGGTTAGGCGGACTAATTTAAATTGAGAGAGGATTAATCTCGGCGGCGGTTTTTGCCGAAAATAATCAATAGATTGGAAAAAACCTGGTTTTAATAAATATCCGAAAGGGAATTGAGCGAGGAATATTATGGCCAGAAAAAAACTACATAAACGCAATGGGTACACAATAATCGAGTTAATGTCAGTGGTAGTCGTAATAGGCATACTGGCGGCGATGGCGGTGCCTGTATTCGTGAGGATGGCTCCCCGACTTAATCTCAAATCGGATGCCAGAACCAGTTTAAACTATTTGCGGCTTGCCAGAAGTAAAGCCGTGGCGGAAAACGGTCAATACGGAATCTTTTTCGATACCGGCAATAGGCGTTTGATTTTATTCCGCGACAGCAATTTGCCGGCTGCGGCAACTTATGAAGCCGGCCAGGATTCGGTGATTGATTCGACAATAGTTCTGCATAATAATGTTTCGTTTAATTCAGTCAGTTTCGCCGGTAATACCGTGGTATTTTTACCAAGTGGGGCGGCCTCAGCGTCGGGTACCGTTACGCTCAGCCACACGGAGACAACCAGAATGTACATAATAAATGTTCTGGCGGCTACGGGAAGATCGACCTTGAATTGACTTCTATATTGATTGGCTGTTTGTGCCGGAAAATATTTCCGATTAAAAGTAATTCATATCGTGTTTCGAACTGTTCTGGGGAAAAATATTGAAGGCTATGCATTTTTTTTCAATCTGGCGTTAACTTTTTAAGTGTGCAGACGATATTATCCTTGACGAGAGGACATAAGGCAGTTAAATACACCTTGACATTATAGGAGAGGGTGTAATAGAATTTGTCAGGTTTGATCATAAACTTTAGTAAAAGAGGCGGCTATGGCCTTTGCGAAAAGAGTTAAGCTGGCAGCCGGTTTGGATATCGGCGCGAATTCGATAAAACTTGTCAAGCTCGCCCGGAAGGGCAGCGGGTATTCTTTAAAAGCTCTTGCAATTAAAGAACTACCCATGGGCGTAATCAACGCTGAGGAGATTAAAGATCGCGACGCGGTGATTTTTGATATCCAGAGTTTGGTCGACCAGACCGATCCGAAACTCAAAGAGGTCGTGGTCGGGATTTCCGGTCATGGGGTGATTACCGATAAACTCATAATGGATCGCAAGACCGGTACCGAAGCCGAACAGGCGATACTTTTCGAGGCCGAGCAACGGGCGCCATTCGACGTGGAAGACGTTACTCTTGATTATCATATCATAAAAGAGGATGTCGAAACCAACAAGATGGAAGTCCTGATGGTCGCGGCCAGAAACGAATTTTTAAAGAATTATATCGATTTGATAATAGACGCGGGATTAAAGCCGGTTGTTGTCGATACCGACGCATTCGCGATTTTAAACGCTTACGATACGAACTATGATATCGACCCATCACGGATTATCGCGCTTATCGATCTTGGACTGGACAACACCACCATGACATTCATTAAGGATGGTTTATATCATTCGACTCGCGATGTATCTAATGGCACACGATTGATTTTCGACGCGGTCTCCAAGGAGTTTAGATTGAATCAGGAATTAACGGCTAAAAGTTTGCGCGGCGAAATGGACAGTTCGATAGACCAGGATATGTTCAAGGCGACTGTGGTGACAGCGTCGGAAGAGCTGATATCCGGACTGGAAGTCGCCATGTCGTACTTCAAGAGTTCATCGGGCGCCGACAGGCTGGATCTGATAGTGCTTTCGGGAGGGGGCGCGTTGATTCCGTTTTTGCCTGAAGTTTTGCAAATGAAACTATCAATACCGGTGGAAATATTCAATCCGTTGCGTAATATCGAGTATGATCCGGATATGTTTGTCGAGTTCCAACCGGAGAAGGTAGCGCCGCTTTTGGCGGTCGCCATCGGATTGGCGGCCAGGAGGATCTAAATGATAGAAATTAATTTACTGCCAAAAGAATATCAAAAGCGGAAATTTAAATTTTCGCTGGAGAAAAATACGATTTATGTGGTAGCCGCCGGCGTGGTTGTTCTAATCCTCCTGGCAGCATACACATTCTTGTTCCAAGTGATGCCGATCAATAAAATCAGTAAGAATATCATCGCCTATCAGGAAGAGGAATCGAAATTTGACCCGCAAATCGCCAAGATCGACAGTCTGGAAAATCTTAAAAAGCTGATTATTACCCGGATGACGGCGATCGACATTCTGGATCGCGACCGGGGAGCCTGGATCGCGGTTTGTTCCGATTTGGGTTCACGGGTAACCGATTATCTCTGGATAACCGAATTCAAACAGCTGATGCCAGAAGTGGCGATCAATCCGAAAGCGGGCGCCAATCCGGAAGAAGGTTCGGGAGCGAAGCCAGCAGCCAAACCGGTCGGGCCGCAAGTCAATATTAATATCCGAAAGGCGACGCTTAAAGGACAGTCGTTCTCGTTGAACAGTATAGCCACTTTCATAATCAGGCTGAAAAAATCGCCGTATTTTACGGATATCGAACTGATGAATATCAAATTGACCGAACAGAACAACGCTGAAGCATACGAATTTACCATAAACTGTAATTTAAATTTTAACGGGACTGAAAATCAAACGACCGATAACATTGCACTCGCCGGTAATGTAGGCGCGGGCACTCAATTCTGATTATATAAGACTTTGCCCGGTCTTTAGTCCTATGGAGGGATGTATGGATTTTAAAGACCCCAAAAACCAAATATTAGTGTTAATAGTCATAGTCTTTTTGGCTCTTATCTATGTTTGGTATCAAAAATTCTATACGCCATATGCCGCCGAGTTGACCTCTAAAAAAGACAGATTGGAGAAAATCCTCACCAATCTGCATGCGGTTCAACAGAAGGCTTCCAGTCTGCAATCGCTTCAGCAGGACTATGAGGCGCTAGCCAGGCGGTATGAAGCTGTCCGCTTATTGCTTCCAGAGGTAAAAGAAGACGAAAAGCTTTTAACGCAAATTCATGTAGCCGCTCAAATAACCGGTTCGGCAGTTGTAAGCGTGATGCCGCAACCGGCGATGCCAAAAGATTTCTATATATCTAATACAAATTTGGTCGAGTTAAGCTGCACCTACCAT
>CAZTNJ010000198.1:0-3713 GCA_964614835.1 uncultured Ignavibacteria bacterium
TAGAAAAATACATAAATACTCCTTTCTTTAGCCCCGTTTAATACTAATATAGCTTACTTAATAAAAAATAATTGTCAATAATTATTAGGTATCAATTTACTTCGGAGAGGCAGGGATTCGAACCCTGGGAACCTTTCGGCTCAACGGTTTTCGAGACCGCCCCGTTCGGCCGCTCCGGCACCTCTCCGGGGTCGAATATATCAAAAATCAGCCAAAAGGGAAATAAATTTTAGGGATAAACCCAGAATAACTCAAATTTCTGATTTCCAGAAAACCTATTCATTTATATAATAGAGCAATGAAACGGTATAAAATTTTCGATGGCCATAACGATGTTTTAACCGCATTATATCTTCCCGAATATGCGAAAGGGAGAACCCTATTCGAAGAGAGCAAGATTGGCCATATAGATATCCCCAGGGCCAAAAAAGGGGGTATGGTCGGTGGATTTTTCGCTATCTGTACGCCGCCGCCGGAGTTATCGCCACAAAGAGATCCTTTTTATGGGTTAGCTTTAACATCCAAAGGTTATGATGTGCAATATCATCCGGCTTTGGAATTCGAGTATTCGAGGACATTCGCCGATTCGGTTATAGATTTTGCTATTGAGCTTGAGAGCCAATCGCAAGGACAATTTAAAATGGCCCGAACTTATCACGAATTAATCCGCCACCTTGATGCTAAAGCCTTATCAGCTATACTTCATATTGAAGGAGCGGAGCCGATTAATGCCGATTTAAGTAACTTAAGATACTATTATGATAAAGGGATTAGGTCATTAGGATTAGTATGGAGCCGGCCAAACGATTTCGGTTTTGGTGTGCCTTATCGCTATCCAAGTACACCCGATACCGGGCCGGGATTAACGGCGGCCGGGTTGAAACTGGTCGATGCCTGCAACGAGATGAAATTGATAATCGACCTAGCACATGTTAACGAGAAAGGCTTTTGGGATGTCGCGGCCAGATCAAAACAACCTCTCGTTATAAGCCATACGGCAGTCCATGCGCTTTGCCCCGCCAGCCGAAATATAACCGACAGGCAAATAGACGCGGTAGGCGATAGTGATGGCATCATTGGAGTTTGGTTTGAACCGTTACATATTCATTACCAGATCGATAGTGATGGGAATCCCATATCTGATGTTGCCATCGCCGAAATCGCCAAGCATATTGAATATGTCGCGGAGAGAATCGGGATAAATCATGTGGCAATCGGGTCGGATTTCGATGGGGCAGACATGCCCAGCGAGATTTCGGATGTATCCAAGCTTCCAGTACTGATAGATAAATTAGCCGAGCTGGGATATTCCGAAAGCGAACTGGAAAAGATCGCATTCAGCAATTGGCTAAGGATTATCAAGAAGATTTGGGGAGAATAAATTGTCCAAATATTGATTATTTTCGAACCGAGAGAATATCAGTAAAAATGAGAACCGCTGGGTCATGAATGTTTACCGGAGAGCGATAAGGATATTGGATGATGCATACAATAGGTTGGGTTCCGGAACGCCGGAGGCGTGATGAAACCCGACATCCATTCTTATGATGATAACGATAAACTGGCGAAAGCCATCGAATTTTATTAGTAGTAAGATATGAATGTCGGGTTTCATCGTCCGGCTATTGCCGGACTCCGGAACCCGCTTTGCTGTACAGTACTGAACTTGCGGGATATTTCTATTTATCGACGATACGGCGAAAATCCCTTGGGCGTAGTCTTAAAGCCATATAGCCGGCCAGGCTTATTATCAGAAACGCCGCCAGATGTTCTTTCTGGGCGCCCATGAAAACCGCAATCAAACCATATACCGGCGGGGCGGCACAGATTGCCGAGATTGTTATGGTGGTTTTTTTCATGATCGTGGCAAGCATATTTTTATCGATTTGAGCGCCTGTAATAAAAAGAGGCTTTAGCAGGGTGCCTTTTACCATGAAAGCCGCGCCAATATCGGCGATACCAATGATTCCCAAAACTATCGTTAAGATCGAAACAGAAGACACTGGTGATACTGTTTGTACGAAATATGATCCTATAATGAAACAAATCACATTGGAAAAAAGCACTATAGAAATTCCGATAGGGGTTGCCCGCCCGATTTGTTCGAGAATCTCATTTTCGGTTAGCATCTATTTCTCACAGTTTTAAAGAAAGATTTCATCAGTTCGACCACTCGATCTTCATGTATGCCGGGAACGACTTCCAATTGATGGTTTAGCCGAATATCCTGCACTATATTGTAGAGCGACATACAAGCTCCGAATTTGGGATCTTTGGCGCCAAACACCAAACGTCGCACTCTGGCAAGAACCAGCGCGCCGGCACACATAGCGCAGGGCTCAAGCGTACAGTAAGCGATACAATCATCCAAGCGCCAGGTTTCCATATGGTTGGCGGCGGCCGTAATCGCCAGGATTTCGGCATGGGCAGTGGGATCGCAAAGGGCCTCGGTACGATTGTGCCCTTTGCCGATAACCATCCCCTCATGGACGATCACACAACCGACCGGCACTTCATCTTCGACAGCCGCCCTTTCGGCTTCTGCAATGGCTATTTCCATGAAGTACTTATCGTTTGGCTCGAGCATCATTGTGGAAGGTTTGTATCAGAAAAACGGAAAAAAATCAAATGATTCTATAAGAAAAATTATAATCCCATGCCAAACAATCGGTTACGAGGCGCTCTCCAATGATAGCATCTTTAGGGCTTTGCCTTTTACGGGATCAATATATAAATATACAAATGCCTGGCGCGATTTTACAAATGATAAGAACCTAAATCGGGCATCCGTCTGCAGGTTCCTATCAAACAGAAAACATCCTCAATTTTGATTGGTTCGCCAATTCCATAAGCCTGGCCATATTTGGTTCCAATTAGGTTTCCGTTGGCGCGCGCCATGGATTCAAGCGACCAAAGGTAATCTCGGTTTTTTTCGGGATTTAGAAATTGCGATTTGTGCGCCGATAGAACCTCGATCCAGCGATCAAACTGTTCAGTAATATCAACGACGAATGTCGGGGACACCTCCGGCGGTAAAAAGAAATGGAACATAGCGGAAATCGCGTGGGGTGATTCATCAATAGGCAGCTTCTTTAATGTCGCGTAATTAGCGGCATTAATAGCAATTTGACCAGTTGCCAGATGGTCAGGGTGGCTGGCTCGTTTGCCATGGCCGCCATGCCAATACGGGGCGAGGACTATTTTAGGTTTGTGCCTCCTGATTAGCCGGGCGATTTCTAGACGATTTTGATAATTGTCAGCAACCTGACAATCGCCGAAATCGAGAGTTGCCAGTATCTTAGAACCCATGATATCTGCCGCTTGCTTGGCTTCATGTTCGCGGATTTCCGGAGTGCCGCCCGTTCCCATTTCGCCGCGAGTAAGGTAAACCAAACCTGTACGATAACCGCGTTGGGCCAGTTTTATCAACAAACCGCCGCACCCAACTTCGACATCATCTGGGTGAGCGCCGATCGCCATTAAATCAACTTCGGGGAATTCCGCCATTTTCGTTACTCCATTTCACTTTTTAACCAGGCTTTTTACGTTGAGTTTAAACTTAGTCATTTCAGGTTAAAATGCAAGGAATACCACAGAGGTTCCCCGATGGCTTTTTCAACATAAGAATTTAGCCGCGAACGCGATCATAGGCGGGCATAGGTAATGTCAATACTTGTGTGTAAGTATTTTGGCGTATCCTTATCTGCTTAACT
>CAZTNJ010000199.1:0-3686 GCA_964614835.1 uncultured Ignavibacteria bacterium
AATATCCGAATGCTGCCAGAATTATCGCCAGCGATATGAGAATCGCCAGAAGCAGGCGAGTGTTGAATAGCGAGAATGGTTTCAATCGTTGCGCCATCGCGGGATGATACAATCATTTATATAGAGATGTCAAGGGATGATGGGGATACTTCTCCCATTCGTCAACTGCCTGACGCCCATTCCTACTAAGGGAGAGGGTAAGGTGAGGGAATTCAATTAGGGCGATTCGCGAGCCGCCCCTACGCGAAATCTTTGAGCATCGGTATCAATTTTCCCCGTATCTCATCCCGCACTTCCCGGAATTTCGGTAACGCGATATCATCGGGCAAATCGGTATAAGGCGCGGGGTCTTCGAAACCGACATGCATCCTTTTTGCCGCGCCGGGGAACACCGGGCAGGTTTCTTTGGCGCTGTCGCAAACTGTGATTACCAGATCCAAATCATCGCGGCCGATAAATTCATCGACCGATTTCGACCGGTAGCCCGAAATGTCAATACCGATCTCAGCCAGGACTTCGATAGCCCGGCGATTGATGGCGCTTGGTTTCGTTCCAGCAGAATATGCTTGCCAGCTTTCTTTCAGCTCATGGTTAATTAAGGCTTCAGCCATGATACTTCGGCAGGAATTGCCGGTACAGATTATCAGGATTTTTTTCATAGTACAATTCCCTCTCCCGACTTCGTCACCCTCTCCCTTGGGGAGAGGGCTGGGGTGAGGGCGAATGCAATTCGCCCCTACGTGAAAATGGTTATAACTCCTTAATTCGTATAATACTTTTTTCTGAACCAGAACGCCACATTTACCAAAGCTATCATCACCGGAACTTCTACCAGCGGGCCGATAACCGCCGCGAACGCCGCGCCGGAACCGATACCGAATACGGCCACCGCCACCGCGATTGCCAATTCGAAATTGTTGCTGGCGGCCGTAAATGATAACGTTGTCGATTGCGCGTAATTGGCCCCCATCTTTTTGCTTAAGAAAAATGACACGACAAACATCACCACAAAATAAATCAGGAGCGGAATCGCGATTCGAACCACATCCAGAGGCAACTGCAGGATAGTCTCCCCCTTCAGGGAAAACATCACGATGATAGTAAAAAGCAGCGCGATTAAAGTAATCGGGCTGATTTTCGGAATGAAGCGGGTATGATACCAGTTTTTATCCTTTATCCGAATAAGAATAAATCGAGTGAGAAATCCCGCGATAAAAGGAAACCCCAGATAGATAAATACGCTTTCGGCAATCTGGCCAATCGTTATGTCAACCGTGTTCCCTTCCAGCCCAAATAGCGGCGGTAGTACGGTTACGAATATGTAAGCATATACACTATAGAATAAAACCTGGAAAATGCTGTTGAACGCCACCAGTCCGGCGGCATATTCAGTGTCCCCTTCGGCCAGCTCGTTCCAGACGATCACCATGGCGATACATCGAGCCAGGCCAATCAGTATTAATCCGGCCATATATTCGGGATGATTGGGCAAGAAAATGATTGCCAGCACGAACATCAGGATTGGCCCGATTACCCAGTTCTGAAAAAGCGACAAGCCCAGCACCCGCCAGTTGCGGAACACATCGCCGAGTTCCTCATAGCGCACTTTGGCAAACGGCGGATACATCATTAATATAAGCCCGGCCGCTATCGGTATCGAGGTTGTCCCTACCGATAACTTTGTGATTGCCCCTGTTACCGAAGGCGCGAATGCTCCCAACACTACCCCCAATCCCATCGCCAGGAATATCCAGAGCGTTAGATAGCGGTCAATAAAAGATAGTCTGCCGGTTTTTTCGTTATCCTTCATTTACTAGGCCTCTGTTTTTCGCCATACACTGTAATACTTAGAATTTTAGCGCCGTTCGATTTAAATGATTCGATTTCTGGCCCTTTCAAATATTGAGCCAAAACCTGGTCTGGTATAGTGATATTTTTTTCTTTGACAACGGCGATATTTACAAATCCACAAACTTTCATGATATTCAAGTATTCCGCTTTTTGAATTGCGCCCGCAACGCATCCGGCATACATCTCGGCGGCCTTTGCGATGTTAACCGGAAGTTCGCCGGTCGTCACGATATCGGAAATACTAAAATGGCCGCCCGGTTTTAAGATTCTGAATATTTCCATAAAAGCTCTACTCTTATCCGGCACAAGATTTATAACGCAATTGCTGATTACAACATCGGCGATATTGTCCGCAAAAGGCATCTTCTCGATATCTCCCAAATGGAATTCGACGTTTTTATAACCAAGTTTGCTATTATTGATATTTGCCCTTTCGATCATCGCCTCGGTCATGTCCAAACCGATAACTCTTCCCTTATCTCCGACCAACTTTCGAGCCACGAACGCATCGTTACCCGCGCCGGAACCGAGATCAATCACGGTATCTCCGGCCTTGATTTTTACGAACTCCAATGGGATACCGCAGCCAAGGCCCAGGTCGGCCTCGCGAACATAGCCGTCGAGTGTTGAATAATCATCGCTAAAATCCGTGTAAGAAGGACTTGAACAACATGCTCCTGAACAGCAACAAGAACTTGATTTATCGGCGCTCCCCTGTTCGGCAATCTCGCTATATTTTTCTTTGACAAGTTTTTTTATTTTATCAGGTTTTTCCACTTGATTTTTCCTTTTATTTATGGCGGTAAAAGTTATATAATTTAAAGGGCGGATAGGTTTACTATCCTATATATTCGAATAAATCACATAGATTCCGACACAGATAATTAAAACGCCAGATATTTTTTTGGTCCAGGTGGAAAAATTCACCGCCCCTTTCGATTTGGCGAACGAATCGACAAAACCGGTGATAACTCCAGCCAGAACGATTAAGGCACAATGACCGATTGCGTACACGAACAACAACAGCGTGCCATACAGAATCTGCCCTTTGGTTGCGACATACGCCAGTATCACCACCAAGACTGGCGTGGCGCATGGCGATGATACCACTCCGAAAAACAAGCCCATCAGAAACGCGCCTAACAGACCGCCGATTTTAAATTGCATTTTCCCGGCAAACGGCAATCTGATTTCAAAAATCCCCAAAAGCGACAACCCCATGATTATCGCGATTACCGCAATCGCCCAGTAAAAATATTTGCCGGTCAGCCCCAGAAATGAGCCGATAAATCCGGCAGCCGCCCCCAGAAGCGTAAACGTTACCGCTAATCCTAACGCAAATACCAATGAATAGCTTAATGCCTTCTTGCGATTCCCCTCCGAATAGCCGCCTACATAACCAATAACCAATGGGATTACCGCCAGCACGCACGGCGATGCCGCCGAGATCAAACCGCCGACAAAAACAGCCAGTATTGCCCAGGATGGGTTATCTTGAATAAACGCGGCTATCGATTCCATGCTTATTTTACTCCCATGGCTTTAAACTGCATCACTATAGAATCAGCCGGGTAAAAGCCGACATGGCGAAAAACCTCTTTACCGGTCGTATCGATAAAGACTTGTGTCGGTATAAAAGCGATTTTAAATTCGGCGGCCGCCTTGCGATTTTCCTTCGTGTCGATAAAGATTACTTCCGCCCGTCCTTTGTATTCCTCGCGAAGGCTGTCCAATATCGGCGCCATTTTTTTGCACGGGATACAGGTTTTACTTCCAAGATCGATTAGTTTTGGAAGGGGTTTACTTGTTTCCACCGTAATCTTTGTCGTATAGGC
>CAZTNJ010000200.1:0-3645 GCA_964614835.1 uncultured Ignavibacteria bacterium
GGATTTTCGTTTCCGCCAGAATATTGGCGACTTTTTTTAAAACATATTTGCCCGGTTTCCGAATCCAATCCTGGGCCGAATCTTTGGATCGCTGGCCGCTGGCCATGTCCGCAAACGGTAGTTTGTTTAACAGTGTGGGAATATCTTTGGGGTTGTGTTGCCCGTCGGCGTCAATCATGACAATTATTTCTGATGATGCCGCTCTGATACCGGTTTTTAATGCCGCGCCATAACCCCGATTAACCGCATGGTCGATAACCGTAAACTGTTTAAATTTGCCCAGTATTTCGCGGCTGTTATCCGTAGAGGCGTCGTTGACCGCGATTATCTCCCACCCGCGATTTTCGGCGACTAATAACAACTGATTTATCGTATTTTCAATTCCCGCTTCTTCATTGAAAACGGGGATAATTATTGAGGCTTGCGGTTTGTTGTTCATAAAGTTATGGCGGAGGACGAGGGATTCGAACCCCCAAGACCTTGCGGTCGGCGGATTTCAAGTCCGCTGCCTTACCAATTAGGGCTAGTCCTCCAGAAATCTGCGACTTTCCAAGAACCGGTCAATCTTCCAACCGTCCAAACGCCAATATATTGGATAGTCGACACAAGTTCAAGCGAAATTAGGGACTTAATTATGCCAAACCAAACCGCTTTTAGATATTGACTTTAACAGGCCTGGCGATTAATATTCTATCGGCAAAAGATGCAGGCGTAGCTCAGTTGGTTAGAGCGTCTGACTGTGGATCAGAAGGTCGATGGTTCGACTCCATCCGCCTGTATTAATATGCTATTAACCCTTTTTACAAATCCCCATCAAATCGAGGCTGCCTTCGACATTGCTGCCTTTCACCGTATAATCGGACAGCGAATATTTAGTGAGAAAATCCTTATTGCCGGTTTCCGGGATTTTTTTACCTTTGATAGTTCGAATCATTCGGGCGATAATAAAATCCAAGGACTCCGGCATAAGCCGCCGGATTTGCAAACGCGCCACTAATGATAGGATTGGGCCGGTTTTTACGCGATTGAATTCAATCTGCGTTATTTCCTCATTACCAAAAACCCCCCAAACTTTAGCGTCGGAAAACGCTTTGTGAATCACAACTTCCAATTCTTTCGGATAATATTCCCTTTTGTGATAACGATTCCAGGGTTTTTGGCCGGGTTTAAGCCGGTAGGTTTTATTGGGAGTCGTGATAAAGGCCGTTCCGCCCGGTTTCAATACCCGCTTAAGTTCTTTAACGAAAGCGGCGTCATCATCGACATGTTCGATAACCTGAAATGACACGATAAAATCGAAATGGTTATCATCGTAAGGGATATTTGATCCATCGTATTCTTTGAATGAACAATTAGCAGTCGTGTATTTCTGTTGAGCGTGTTCTATTGCCGATTTTTCGACATCGATTCCGATAATTTCCTTACACGATGTCGATAGGTAATTAGACCCATACCCTTCGCCGCAGCCGACTTCCAGAATAATATTTTCGGGTTTTATTTGCCCTTTGACAAATTCATAAGCGGCCAGGTGGCGCAAAAACTGCAACTGGTCATCGCGTGAGTTGATATCTTCCGGCACCAATCGTTCGCCAGTCTTGCTTAATGAACTAATTCTATCCTCCCGGTTTAAAACCAATAAATATTTACATAATCAATATATTTACAGGTTGTCGAGATAGCAATGCCAAAAATCCCCTTGAATCTCTTCCCCGCATAGGTTATAAATAGACCACTATGGGTAAAAATGTTGAAGCCCGATTGCCGCGCGGTTTTCGGGATATTTTTTCGGATGATTGCCAGCTTCGCCGACGGATGATTGACACTATCCGCCAGGTCTACGAAAGCTATGGCTTTTTGCCGCTGGAAACCCCGGCGGTCGAGTATGTCGATGTCCTGGGCAAATTCCTGCCCGAAAGCGATCAGCCCGATGCCGGCATTTTCGGTTTCAAGGTCGAAGACCAATGGCTGGCGTTGCGCTACGATTTGACCGCCCCGCTGTCGCGAATCGTGGCCATGTACAAAGAATTGCCTCAACCTTTCCGCCGCTATCAGGTTGGCCCGGTTTATCGGCAGGAGAAACCCGGTCCCGGAAGATATCGCGAATTCTACCAGTTTGATATCGATATCGTCGGCGTGGAATCTATGGCCGCCGATGCCGAAATCTGTATGGTGCTGGCCGATTCGATTCAGGCTCTGGGATTCAATCTGGGCGAGTTCATAATCAAAGTTTCAAACAGGAAAATCTTGAATGGCGTAATCGATAGGGCTTTGGAAAATCTGGCCGATTCCCAACTGGCCGATTATGCTAAGTCGCGTAAACTGAATTCTGCCACTAATGAGCTACGAACCAGCCATCGCGTCGATGTCATGCGCTGTATCGATAAGCTCGACCGGGTCGGTTTCGATGGCGTAAACGAGCTTCTGCAAAAAGGGCGCAAAGACCCCACCGGCGATTTCACACCCGGCTGCTATCTGAGCGCCGAGCAAATCGCCCCGATTATAGCGTTCCTGAAACTCGATTGCTCCAGCCGCCGGAAATTCTTGACCGGAGTCGAACCGATTGTCCAAAGCGCCGAAGGGAAAGCCGGGGTGGCCGAACTTGTCGAGATGGATTCGGTGCTGACCGCGGCAGGCTATGGCGATAACCAGGTGATTTTTGATAGCCAAATCGTGCGCGGTCTGGCCTATTACACCGGGCCTGTCTATGAGGCCGTGCTCACTATTCCCACTCTCGATGATGACGGCAAGCCGGTGCAATTCGGCAGTATCGCTGGGGGCGGCCGCTACGATTCGCTTATCGAACGATTCACCGACCAGAAAATGCCGGCCACCGGAGCCTCTATCGGGGTTGACCGCCTGTTGACCGCTTACGCGGCACGTCAGACCGCCGAAAGCGCGATATTAGCGCCGGTGCTGGTCACTGTGATGGACAAACCGCGGCTGGCCGATTATCTGGCGATGGCCAAGGAATTGCGACAGGCGGGAATCGCCGCCGAATTATATCTTGGGCAAAAAGGATTTCGCGGCCAGATAAAATACGCCGACCAGAAAAAGATGCCGGTGGCTGTAATCGCCGGCGAAGATGAATTCAATAAGGGAGAGGTCACGCTGAAAGACCTTCGGCTGGGGGCGCAATTAGCCGCTGGAATATCCGACCGCGACCAATGGCGCAAAGACCAACCGGCGCAGATTCAGGTACCGCGCGCTAAATTGGTGGATGGGGTAAAAGAGATATTGGGGAGATATAAGTAGGGTACGATACTTGTGATCGTATCGATATTGGCCGCATCTATGCGGCTTTTTTTGTAGGGGCGATTCGCGAATCGCCCGATATTGATATCTGGATTCTCGCTTCCGCGAGAATGACAACGCTTAGGTTTTCTGCACAATCCCGAAGATGTCATATCCGGCGGCTGCCGGATATCCAGTATCATATCCCGCAGGTCGGCGTTTCGGACAGTCGCAGGCGGAGAGAAACCCGACAAATATTTTACTTTAAAAACGTTACTCTTAAATGCTGCATGCCAATAGGTGTTTGTGCCACTACCAGATATACTCCGGATGATAGCGATTGTCCATTATCATCTGTGCCATTCCATGTTACTTGTCCCTCCTTCCTGCTACAAGTTATGGTTTTTACTAACT
>CAZTNJ010000201.1:0-3617 GCA_964614835.1 uncultured Ignavibacteria bacterium
CGAGCAAACCGAACAAGCGACCCAAAAAATGCTCGATATCGTCGAATCTATTACGAATCGTGAGTCAGATATTGCCAAAGCAGCTGGCCAAATCAAGAAGATGATCCGGGAAAATGTGACTCAGGGAAATCCAGAAATCGGCAAATTGTGCGATCAGATTCAGGTTCATGCAGATTCCAATTTGAACGATACCATGGTAATCATGGAAGCCTTGCAGTTCCAGGATATAACATCGCAGCAAATATCCCACGCGGTCAGTCAGCTTGAAGATATCGACACGAAGTTGAAAAATTTATTGGTAACCACGGGTGCGAAAAAAGAGCCGACAGCTCCCGAACCGGCGCGTAAAAGCCGGGCATTCGACCCAAACGCGAATTACGCGGTGGACCATACGACCCATCAACAGGACGTTGATGCGTTAATTTCAAATATAAGGAAACCGTAGACTAACTTTCTTCGATAGAGGCGCCTATGTCCGAGCCCAAATATGAACTTGATGAGATGGAATCGATAATCGAAGAGTTCATGGTCGAAACCAAAGAGATCGTGAACGCTTTGGATGCAAATCTGGTTAAACTCGAACGAGAGCCGGATAATCTTAATTTGCTTAACGAAATATTCCGGGGCGCCCATACAATGAAAGGCGCTGCCGGTTTTCTCGGTTTCAATGAGTTGATGAAACTGACCCATAAAATGGAAGATATCCTGAATAAGCTTCGTAAGGCGGAACTAAGCGTTACGCCCGATGTGATGGATATTCTTCTTGAGTCGGTTGATTTTGTCAAACTAACCCTTCAGGATATAACCGATAAAACCCAGGGTCGCACTGATACATCAGGTATAATAGGAAAACTCGAATCGCTCGCCTCCGGCAAAGCGCCCGCCGCCGGCGAATCAGCGAAAGCCGCCGAACCGGCCGCCGCCGCCAGGGAAACAAAATCGGTCGAGCCCATGCAATCGGAAATCGCCCAACCGGCGTCAGCGAATCGAAACGCGGAACAACCGGTACCCGAGCCCGGTAAAACTTCGGCGCAAACGGCCGCACCCCAGGCCCAAGCCGCGCCATCGGCCGCCCAACAGGCGACATCAGCCGCAGCCGCGAAAAAAGGCGATTCGACAATCAGAGTTGATGTTGACAGGCTCGATAATCTGGTTAATATGGTCGGAGAATTAGTATTGGGACGAAATGCCTTGATGCAAACGCTTACCTCCCTTCAGCGCGACCACGAAGGCGAGAAAAGTGTCGACCAATTAGCGCAGGCATCGGCGCAAGTTAATTTTATTACCACCGAATTGCATATGGCAATCATGAAAATGAGGATGTTGCCAATCGGTAATGTCTTCAATAAATTCCCCAGAATGGTGCGCGATTTATCGCGGGATATGAAAAAGCAGGTGGATCTGGTTATCGAGGGCGAAGAGACCGAACTTGACAAATCGGTGCTGGAAGAAATCTCCGATCCGCTGATGCACCTTATCCGCAATTCCGTAGACCATGGTCTGGAGTTACCGGAAGACCGCAAAGCCAAAGGCAAACCTGAGCGGGGCATGGTCAAGCTGGCCGCGTTCCAGGAAGGGAACAATATCGTTATCGAAGTTATCGACGATGGTCGGGGGATGGATATCGAGGCGATTAAAAAGAAAGCTATCGAAAGGAATATCACCACCGCCGAGGAATTGCCCAAGCTCACCGATAAAGAAATATTATCCTTTATATTTCTGCCAGGATTTTCGACGGCCAAGAAGATATCGGACGTCTCCGGAAGAGGCGTTGGTATGGATGTGGTCCGCACTAATATCGAGAAACTAAAAGGTACTATCGAATTATCGACGGAAAAAGATAAAGGTTCGAAAATTACGATTAAGTTACCGCTGACTCTGGCCATTGTTCAGGGTTTACTTGTAAGCTGCGGCGATGATGTGTTCGCGATTCCGCTGACTTCGGTAATAGAAACCGTGGTGGTTACGCCCCAACAATTAAAATATATCAACAATAAGCCGGTTATCAAACTTCGCGATACTATCCTGCCTATTGTCGATATGATGTCGCTGCTTTTCAATGGCAAGAAAAAGGAGCGTTGCCATTTAAACGTTGTGGGGGTGGGTTTGGCCGAGAAAAAACTCGGTTTGGTCGTTGATTCGCTAATCGGGCAGGAGGAAGTTGTTATCAAATCAATAGGCGATTACCTGGGGCAAGTTCCCGGTGTGGCCGGCGCCACAATTATGGGTGATGGTCGGGTAAGATTAATTATCGATCTGGCCAGTCTTTTTGAACTGGTACTTAAAAAGTAATATGGGCAAAGCCAGAGTACTTGTTGTAGATGATTCCGCATTCATGCGGAAAGCGATATCGCTGATGCTGGAGGCCGACCCCGAAATCGAGGTGGTCGGGATGGCCTCTAATGGCGAGGACGGTATCGAGATGGCCCAGAAACTCAAACCGGATGTAATAACGCTCGATATTGAGATGCCGCGCATGGATGGGCTTACCGCGTTGAAACGAATCATGAGCGAAAATCCCATGCCGGTAATGATGATCAGCTCGCTAACTACTGAAGGCGCGGATGCTACCCTGGAAGCGTTATCGCTGGGGGCGGTTGATTTTATCCCCAAGCAGCTTTCATTTGTAGCGTTGGATATCGTCAAAATAAAAGATGAGTTATTAGCTAAAATTAAACATATCGCCCAGCACAAGCCAAGGTTTACGAAAAGTAATATCGGGGTGATCCGGGCGACTGCGCCTAAAATCAAGTCGCCCGAGATTTCCATACCATCCGCAGGCGCGGCTAAAAAAGTACTGAAAAAGTTCAATATCGTGGCGATTGGCACTTCAACCGGCGGCCCGCCCGCGCTTCAAGCGGTGATTCCGCTTTTGCCGAAAAATTTCCCTGTGCCGGTTACGGTAGTTCAACATATGCCGGCGACCTTTACTAAATCACTGGCTGATCGTTTAGATGGGATATCTGATGTCCATGTTAAAGAAGCCGAGCATGGCGAAAAGCTGATGGCCGGAACCGTTTATATCGCGCCGGGTGGTAAACATCTGTTGGTGAAAGGACGTCCGGGAAACGCCGAAGTCGCCTTATCGGATGAGCCCCGCGACACGCTTCATAGGCCGGCCGTAAATGTCATGGTGAAATCGGTAGCCGATCTATATGGTTCATCGGTTTTGGGCGTAATCATGACAGGGATGGGCAGCGATGGCCTCGAGGGAATCCGTGAAGTAAAGAAAAATGGCGGCATGGCATTCGCCCAGAATATGGAAACCTGTGTAGTATATGGAATGCCACGGGCGATTGTCGATAATGGATTGGCCGATAAAGTCGTAGCAATCGATAACATGGCTGCCGAGATTGTCGGCATGTTCTGACAAATAAAAAAATCGTATAAATGCCGGAAATGCCAATCAGGTGTTTCCGGTATTTTTTTGCACTAATCCGGGGGATTTCAAATTCTAAAAACCCAATAATAATTATTGAAATTTCCTGCGGTTGTGGTAAATTCTGCCAATGGAGATGGATGGAGGTCAGCTAAATAATCTTCAAAAGCTAACTGATTCCTACGAATCATTGTCGGAATTGGCCGAAAAGCTACGAACCGATTATCTTGAAGTATCT
>CAZTNJ010000202.1:0-3597 GCA_964614835.1 uncultured Ignavibacteria bacterium
CCATTATTAAATAAAACAATCCATTTCTGTCTTTATATAGCTTTCTTGATGGGCGTACTTGGTCCAATTTTGGCTTTTGTATTTTTTCTAATTCCTCTATGATGATATTTCTATCATGATCTGTAAATTTAATCGACATACTAAATAATTATCATTTACTTCATAATGTTATTTGTGAAAATTCAGCGTAATTTTCCCTTAAATCTCACCCACTTTAGGCTGCTCTGGATTTTTGCGATACTTGATCTGCCCTTCGACTTCCCAGTTATCGACAATCGCCATCACTACGGCGTCGCAAGGCCGTTTATCGGTGGCGATAGTCTGACGGGCCGATGACCCAGTTGCGAACATCACGATTTCGCCGGCTCCAGCACCAACAGCATCCGCGGCCACGACTATGCTGCCGCTTTCCTTGCCGTCGATATCAACCGGCCGAAGCAATAGGAATTTCAGTCCCTCCATCGTCTTTTCTTTACGCGTGGAAACGACCGTTCCGATAACTTTTGCTAAAAGCATCTAAACCTCTTTCGGCAATCGCCTTTAATCGGGCGGGTTGCCGATAGTTAATCGATGAATCAATGCCGGTAATGGAATCAAATCCCTTTACCGGAATTAATGGCCTATCGAATGCTATTTCTTGCCGCTCTTGGGCTCTTCGGCTTCCTGATAATCGGCGCGGCCCAGCGGGATAACCGAATCGACATTGGAATGCGGGCGAGCGATAATATGTACCGCCACCACTTCGCCAACCTTCGAGGCGCCGGCATGACCGGCTTCGCAGGCCGCCTTAACCGCCGCCACATCGCCGCGAATTACGGCGGTAACATAACCGCCGCCGGTTTTTTCGTAACTGACCAATTCGACTTTGGCTGCTTTAACCATAGCATCAGCCGCTTCAACCATCGCGGCGAAACTTCTGCATTCAATCATTCCTAATGCATCTGCCATTAACTTGACCTCCGTAAAATATTAAAATTTACAACTTTCGTTATTTTTCGATCGTGCGACCGCTAATCGATTCGATCGCCTTTATGGCCGCCCTATGGCCAACATCGATATCGCGTTCTTCGCCGCCAAGATATAATCTTCCGAAAGAACCAAAAGAGCGGACTTCCAGAATATTAATCTCCGCCGCCTTTTCAGCTTCGTTGGCGGCCAAAGCGGCGTACGCTGCCGGTTCGGTTTCCATTACATATAATGTTTGCCCGGCGATAATCATATTGCCGTGGCGCATGCGATTGATTAGCTGCGTCTGATGGTCATCTACGCGCCTGATTACCTGGCTGGAGAGAATGCGCGGTTTCCAGCGGTCGGTTTCTTTTAATTCGAGCGCGTCTAAAATCGCCTGACCCGCCTGACGGACATCCGCCTGCGATTCCGAATGGATTTCCAGCATCCCGTATAAGCGTTCAACAATTTGCATCCCGGGCGTAACCCGAGTTGATTTTAGGGCGATATCTGTAATTCTATTGATTTCGATACCGGGCGAAATTTCCACATACAACGATGCCATCCCCGCTACCGGTAAAAATCCTTGAGCAACTGTGCCCAAAAAAGCCGCATACTGCGGTTGAATGCTATCCAAAAAAACATATGCTCTTAGTTCTGCCAAAACGATTTCCTCCGTTATGCAAGCCTATGGCATCATTTCGATATCGTTACTTGCCTTGCTTCCTGTGTAATTTTTACTCCTGCCGATGCCCCAATTCGGGTTGCGCCAGCCATAATCATTTTTTGCGCGTCGGCTAAACTTCTGATACCGCCCGCTGCTTTGACCCCCATCTTGGTGCCCTTGACCGCTTCACTCATCAAGGCGACATCATGAACGGTCGCACCGCCCGGGCCGTAACCTGTCGATGTTTTCACGAAATTCGCGCCCGCTTTTTTGGAAAGCTTACAGGCGAGGATTTTTTCGTCATCGGTGAGCATTGCGGCTTCGATAATCACTTTCGAAATCGCTCCGCCATCACGGCAGGCATCGGTAACCGCGCGTATATCACGAAGCACATACTGTTCATCGCCGGCTTTCAACATGCCGACATTGATTACCATATCGATTTCTTTTGCGCCATCGCGAATTGCCCGCCGGGTTTCCATCGCTTTAATTTCGGTCGTCGATGTCCCAAACGGGAATCCGATTACCGAACAGACTTTCACTTGCGTTCCGGCTAGAAGTTGCGAACAGAGTTTTATGTAACACGGATTCACGCAGACCGCCGCGAATTTATACGCCTTAGCCTCTTCGCAGAGTTTGGTAATCTGGTCCGGAGTCGCTTGTGGAGCCAATATTGTGTGGTCTATATATTGGGCGATATCGGCGGGAATATTTTTGCCATCGGGCGTATAGCCGATTCTTCCCGCACCCGCGTCGATAATCTTTTTTACCGCTTCCGGGTCAATATCGGTAGCGTGGCCATAATGGATAATCAACGTGTTGTCGCGTTGGCAGACAATATTCCCTTCGCCAGCCCGACAGGTGCCGCCAATTAATGATTGAATTTTTTCCGCGATTTTACGTAAATCTTCAGGCGATATATTGTCGATTGTGGTGGCTTTGGGCAATACCGATGGCAGCGGCGGCGGCGTTCCCTTTTCGATATCGCCGATCATCGCCACCCGTTTTTTGTGACGTTCGGCGGTGCATTCGGTGGTAAGCCAGATATCGACAATCTGTTTGGCCAGTTCGAACCCAATCAGACCCGCGCCCAGCGTCAGTACGTTGGCGTCGTTATGCTCGCGGCTGTTACGGGCCGTTGAGATATCGTAGCACATAGCGGCCCGCACCCGCGGCACTTTGTTGGCGACCATGCACGAACCGATCCCCGCGCCATTTATCATGATACCGCGTTCGCAGCGATTATCGCTAACCTGTTTGGCCACAGCATAAGCGAAGGTCGGATAATCGACCGCTTCGGTAGAAAAAGCGCCGCAATCCTCGACTGAATGTCCTTTTTCCGATAGGTGTTTTTTTAGTTTTTCTTTGAGTTCAAATCCGCCGTGATCGGCGCCAATAGCAATTTTCATTGGTCAATCCGTACTATTTTCTTTTTAAATAGAAAAACGTTTACATTTGTGGATGATATATTTACCACCCAAATATGTCAAGCGGTTCTTATGATTTTACCTATAACAGAATTATAAGGTCTTTATCCGCCGATTACCACTGTCCAGGGACGGACTTTCCATTCGACAATCAGGCCGTTTTTCACGTACGGGTCATTGCGCGCGAAATCCTCCGCGATATTCGGGCTATCGCCCTTGAACACCAGCACTGCGCTATCGGCCGGATCGGCCAGCGCACCCGCCATCACCAATTTCCCTGCTTTATGAAAATCGGTCGCCATGGCCAGATGTTCTTCCCGGTATGGCGCGCGCGCTTCGATATAATTATCCACGGTTTTGTAGAAAAGGATATAATACATTTTCTTCTCCCGCGTTTGAAAGGTTAGCGGATATTATCAGGTTTTACTGCGGGAATCACGGTTTCCGCAGCACCCATAAACGAACTGCAAGGGCAAGGTATGCCTCGCCCTTACGAAATCATACGAATTACACGTCCAAATTGGCTGGCTCGAAATATTCTTTAGGATGCTGACA
>CAZTNJ010000203.1:0-3538 GCA_964614835.1 uncultured Ignavibacteria bacterium
GGCGATACGATTAAAACCACCGACCAACTGGAAATTCAACCAGGTAATTGTTTGCCAATCGGTTTGATGCCTCTCGGGACACAGATTCATAATATCGAAATCAAGCCAGGTAAGGGCGGTCAGATTGTGCGGTCTGCCGGTTCATTGGCCGAAATTCTGGCCAAGGAAGGTGAATTCGCGCATGTCAGGCTCCCTTCGGGCGAAGTACGGTTATTCCGGCAAAATTGCCGCGCGACAATTGGCCAGGTAAGCAATATTGACAATATTAATATCAGTATTGGTAAAGCTGGCCGGTCTCGTTGGATGGGTATCAGACCATCGGTCAGAGGCGTAGCAATGAACCCGGTTGACCACCCGATGGGCGGCGGCGAAGGCAAAGCCTCGGGCGGCCGGCCTTCTTGTAGCCCCTGGGGTAAGTATACCAAGGGTTTGAAAACAAGAAAGCGTAAGCTTTCGGATAAATTGATTGTAAAAAGACGTGGAAAATAATATCGTCGAAGGATTTTGACAGGAGGTTATTGATGGCCAGGTCTTTGAAAAAAGGACCTTTCGTAGATCCGAGTTTGAAGAAAAAGGTTGAAGTATTAAATGCTGGCGGTGAAAAGCGCGTAATTAAAACTTGGTCTCGCCGTTCGACGATATCGCCCGAATTTGTCGGGCACACGCTGGCCATCCATAACGGCAACAAGTTTATCCCCGTGTATATCACTGAAAACATGGTTGGCCACAAGCTTGGCGAATTCGCCCCGACTCGGATTTTCCGCGGACACTCGGGCAAAATTACCGAGCGCACAGCCGCTTTGAAATAGGAATTGAAGTTATGGAAGCAAAAGCAACCTCAAGATATGTAAGAATGTCGCCGCGTAAATTGCGTCGCGTGGCCGCGCTTATCAGGGGAAAAGACTACGAGATGGCCAGAAACATCCTAAGTCTGACTCCTAAAACGGCCAGCCAGGCGCTCTTGAACACTATGAAGTCGGCGGCATCCAATGCCATTTCCCGCGAGGGATCGGCAAAAGTTAAGGTAGAACACCTGTTCGTTAAAGAGGCCTATATCGATGGCGGTCCGACCCTGAAAAGAATCAGAGCTGTCGGTATGGGTAGAGCATACAGAATTCGTAAAAGAACGGCTCATATTAATATCATACTGGCAGAAAAAGCGGTGCCGGTTGTTGCAAAGAGCCCCGCAAAGGCTAAGGAGGCTTAGTGGGACAGAAAACTCATCCATTAGGTTTAAGGCTGGGAATCATCAAGGGATGGCGATCCCGCTGGTTTGCCGTTAAGAATTTTCCCGAATTGCTTCAGGAAGATATCCTTATCCGGCGTTATGTAAATAAGCGATTAGAACACGCCGGTGTGGCTGAAATCGAAATATTGAGGGCTCCTAAAAAGGTAACTATCGATATTCATACCGCCAAACCGGGCATCGTGATCGGTCGCAAAGGCGCGGAAGTCGACAAGCTTAAAGAAGAATTGCAGATGCTGACCAGCAAGGAAATCCTACTGAACATTATCGAAGTGAAAAAGCCAGAAATCGATGCCAGTTTGGTAGCTCAACAAATAGCGCGTCAGCTTGAAGGGCGCGTTTCGTTCCGCCGGGCCATGAAAAAATCGGTGGCCACCTCGATGAAAAGCGGCGCGGAAGGTATCAAAATTATATGCAGCGGACGTTTAGGCGGCGCCGAAATCGCGCGTACGGAGAAGTATCATCAGGGCCGTGTCCCGCTTCACACATTACGCGCCGATATCGATTATTCTCAAGCTACTGCCAATACAACCTACGGCACGATTGGCGTTAAAGTATGGATTTGCCGCGGGGAGATTCTCGATAAAGAGAAAGCCCATGCGAAATTGCTCGGCGAAACCGGCGAAGATAAAAAGCCGGCGGTTGCCTCTGACCAGCAACAGAAGGGAGATCGCAGAGATAGGGAGCGGCGTGGTCCCGGTGGACCGCAAGGCGACAGGCCGCGTCGTCGCGAGGGCGGCGGTGGTCGTGGCGGACGCGATGGTCAGAGGCGTTCACAAAGCAGCGGCGCCAGAAAGCCATCGGCCAAGGCGTTGGATAAATCGCAGCAACATCCGGCTGGCGGCGAAGGTAATACTCCTTCAGCCCGTCCGGATAACAGACCGCCGAGAAGAGATGGCGGGCCGCGTGATAATCGTCCACCGCAGGCCAAACCGGAAGCCAACAAAACGGATCGTAAAGAGGAGAATAAGTAGTTATGCTGGCTCCAAAACGGGTAAAATTTAGAAAACAACAACGTGGCCGGCGTCGCGGAGCAGCTCTTCGCGGCTCCAATATCGATTTTGGCGAATATGGCCTCAAAGCCATGGAACCGGCCTGGATTACTAATAAGCAAATCGAGGCCGCCAGAGTGGCATTGACAAGATTCATTAAAAGAGGCGGAAAGGTTTGGATCAGGATATTCCCCGATAAGCCGTTCACCAAGAAACCTGCCGAAACCCGAATGGGCAAAGGCAAAGGCGCCCCCGAATATTGGGTGGCTGTCGTGAAACCGGGTCGGGTAATGTTCGAACTGGAAGGCGTACCGGAAGAATCGGCTAAAAAAGCGCTTCATCTGGCTGCCGCCAAGTTGCCGATTAAAACCAAATTCGTATCCCGCCGGGATTTGAAGAAGGATTGACGATGAAGGCGCGAGAAATCAGAAACCTCACTATCGAAGAGATTCAGATTAAAAAAGCTGAGGTTGAAAAGGAGCTTTTTAATCTTAAAATTAGGCAGGCTACTCGCCAGATTGATAATCCTTTAAAAGTCCGTGTTCTAAGACGCGACCTGGCCAGGATGAATTCAATTTTGCGGGAAGACCAACTTAACATAAGGAATTTAGCGGGAAAAGGACAGGCAGCCGATGAGAAATAAACGTAAAACCAGAGTCGGAATAGTCAAATCGGCCAAGATGGATAAGACTGTAGTCGTGGCGGTGGAGCGGACCTTGAGACATTCGGCTTATGGCAAGATTGTCAAAAAGACCACCAAACTATATGCGCACGATCCGGAAAAACAGGCCAAAGAGGGCGATCGCGTGATGATTGCGGAAACCCGACCCCTGTCCAAGACCAAGCGCTGGCGTTTGACAAGTATCCTGCAGAAGGCTAAATAGGGCGGTGAGCTGAAATGATACAAGAATATTCAAAACTTACGATTTGCGACAACTCGGGCGCCAAGGTGGCCATGTGTTTTCGCATACTTGGCGGTACCCGACATCACTATGCGAAAGTCGGGGATATAATCATTGTCGCCGTAAAAGACGCTATCCCTGGCGGTACGGTAAAGAAAGCGGAAGTCTGTAAAGCCGTGGTCGTGCGAACCGCGAAAGAGATTCGGCGCAAGGATGGCTCTTATATTAGATTCTCCGACAATGCCGCCGTTATTATTAACGAACAAGGCGAACCCAGGGGAACCAGAATTTTTGGCCCCGTGGCCAGAGAGCTTCGCGAAAAGCAATTTATGAAAATTGTTTCGCTGGCTCCGGAAGTATAGTGAGGCCGTTGCATGAACGTACGTAAAGGAGATACG
>CAZTNJ010000204.1:0-3531 GCA_964614835.1 uncultured Ignavibacteria bacterium
GCCTGTTGCCATCCCCAAACACCTGGCCAGAATGCGGGTATCAAACCGATCCCTGAATATTGTAATAGATAAGTTCCATCCGAAACATTGTCGATTTGGAAATCGCCCGTATTCGTTGTAACGGCACTGGCAAGTTGCTTGCCGGTAATATAATCTTAAGCGGTCATTCTTGCGCCGCTAATTGGGGCCCCATCGCGTTCATTGAATAATGATCCCGAAATGTACAAATTATAGTTTTTACGTAGGTCAACACTGAAGTTTATATCTGTTCGCGATTGACCGCTCTCGACCTTAACGATATCGGCCAGATATGCGCTGAACCGACCATTATAGTATATCCTGAACTCCGATCCGGTTAATTGCAGGCCACCTGATCTTGCCGAAATAATATAATTGCCGGTTACGATATTAAATTCATAATAGCCGTTAGCATCCGTCCGAGCAACGCAAACGCCCGGATCGTTATCGTCGGGCGACCACTGCGATGCGAAAATGGAAATATCGGCTAAAGGTCTGGCATGGCCAATATCCATTACATAGCCCGACACATGGCCATATGCCGGTAATAATAAATTAAAATCGATATCGTTTACGATTTGATTATCATCGACATAAATAATTGCCGCCTCATTATAATTCTGGACCATCGGATAATACTGTATCTGGTAACCATCACCCCGAATAAATACTTTATAATGTCCAGATATCAGACCGCCTAAACTATATTCGCCGTTTTCATAGACTAATGCGGATCCATCGTACTGCCATCCCAAATAAGGATTATCTATTTTAACTGCGCTTATAGTAAATTTGCAACCATTCGGATTATGAGTGGAGACATGACCGTTAATGATACCGCCGCGTTTGAGAACCATCGCAATCTGCACATTAACTTTGGGGGATATTTTAACGAGCAAAGAGGAACTCATGAAATAAGCATTTGGATAAAATTCCCTGATAAAGCCCCTGGCCCAACACGAAACTCGATAATCGCCGGCAGGCAAATTTTTATGAAATTCGCCGGTCGTCCCCGACATTGTCGAATCGAT
Organism: uncultured Ignavibacteria bacterium; assembly: GCA_964614835.1. GTDB lineage: Bacteria > Zixibacteria > MSB-5A5 > UBA10806 > 4484-95 > JAAYTW01. Next base: position 1,050 of record CAZTNJ010000204.1, read on the forward strand.
GAGTAAACCATCAGGATTGTAAAAATTCACTATCGCGTCAGCTATACGCGATCCCGATTCATCCGCGACCACACCCATGATAGTCCCCTGTTCCACTAAATTACTGGCAGATAAACCTGGAGCAATATCTGCTTTTAAAGTAGTGATTACGCTGATGGCTAAAATGAACGCCAAAAACGCTATTTTTCGATATTTGGCCATATTCACCCGATGTTAATATACTCAAATACCATTTTTTTTCAAGTTTTTTTTCAAGATTAATAATGTTTTATTTCTATAAGGTAATTCATGTTCAATTATTCCTTTATTCGAAAATCATCTGAATTAAGACCCATTTTGTTAAGCATATGGTGAAGTTGGGTTCTGTCCATTCCTGATAACTTGGCTGCCAGCATCACGTTACCCCCGGATTGCTCCATGATTGAAATCAGAAATAGTCGGTCTAATTTGGCTTTAGCGGCTTTTAACTCCACCCGCGATTTCGGGACATCGAACTGGGTTTTATTTTCGGCTGGAATATCCTCGAAAAGTGACCGGATTTCCTGCGGTAAATCGGAAACATCAATTAAATCGCTTTTCGAAAATATCGTCATCCTTTCAATAGCATTTTCCAATTGTCTGACATTACCCGGCCACCGATAATTTACCAGATAATCCAACGCCCTGGCCGATATCGATTTTTTGGGAATTTTCATTTTTTTACAAACATTACCCAAAAAATACTCAATTAATATCGGTATATCTTCTTTTCGTTCATGAAGCGCCGGCATTTTAATGTTCACGACATTTAAGCGATAATAAAGATCTTCGCGGAAATTCTTGGCGGAAACTTCTTCCGCCAAATCTTTATTAGTTGCCGCGATAATCCTGACATCCACCCGCCGCGATTTAACATCGCCGACCCGGCGATACTCCCCTTCCTGGATTACCCTTAACAGCTTTGCCTGAAAATTCTGGCTAGTATTGGTAATTTCATCTAAAAAAATCGTGCCGCCATTGGCCTCTTCAAAAAGCCCTGATTTATCCGCCACTGCTCCCGTAAATGAGCCCTTCTTATGACCGAATAATTCCGTTTCCAGAAGCGTTTCCGGTAACGCTCCACAATCCACCGGGATAAAACGGGCATTTTTCCTGGCCCCCGAATAGTGGATAGCTCGGGCAAGCACCTCCTTCCCCGTCCCTGATTCGCCCGAAATTACGATAGTGGCGTCGGTCGCCGAAACAGCTTCGGCCATCCGAAAAACCCGCTGCATCGGGGATGAACGCCCGATAATATTGCCGAACCCGGAAGCCTTTTCGATTTGTTTCTGAAGGTAGATATTACGATCCGACAATCTGGCCGCCATCCGAGCGTTTTGGATTGCGATGGCTCCGAGATTGCAGAACCCCTGTAAAAAGTCCAAATCGGTTCTATCGAACGCGTTGCCGCCAAGCCTATTATCGATATATACTATACCTATTGTTTCATCGTGGACTATCAGTGGAGCGCAGATAATCGACACAATTTGAAAATCTAAAACCGATTCGCGGTCGGTTGATTCTTCCGGCGCGCGGTTCATTAATTAAGGCTTCCCCGATTTTATGACATCATCTATCGTCGACCGCGAGATCGTTAGTTCTCCCATGATATTTTCTTTATCAAGATTTCTGGCCACGACAGGTTCGATACTACCATCCGGTTCCTTGAGCATAATAAAGCCGCGTTCGGCCGCCAGATTCTCCAGCAATAAATCCATCATCCGGTTTAATAGCGGATCCAAATCCAGAATTGAGTTAATCGATTGGGCTACTTCAAAAAGAGTTTCCAGACGTTTTTCTCTGTCAGGTTTGACCATGTCATCCTCCTGTTGTATAAAAATTGCGCCGCGACTAAATATAAATTTCTCGATATAAGATCTGCGAATATCATCCGGCAAGCCCGAACAGTATTCGTTTGCGAGTTGTTGCGCCCGCGTTTCATATGAGTCATAGGCTTGCCCAGATTCGGCCTTTATTAACGCCAGTGTTTTTAAAATTTCTGGCTTTAAATTGGCAAGCCCGGTCTTGTCGGCAAATTGAATTGCTCGGAGGGCCTCACTTTCGGCTTTTTTATAGATAGTAGAATTCCCCCGTAATTCCAGATAATATTTCGCCCAGGCATGATGGTAGCTTGATTTATTACTATTCGTAAGTTCCATATGCCGCATTTTACGAAGGCAGTTCTCGGCGAATAAGTAATTACCCGCGCGCAATTCAAGATCAATCTGGAGAAACATCAACCTGAATTTCAGCCCGGTATCTTTTGGATCGCTTTCCAGAACCCGCTCTATGATATCCCGCGCTTGCCCAAACTCGCGCTTCTCGACTAATATTTCCGCCTGGACGGTTTCGGCCCAGTTTTTCTGTTCGAAATCCTCGATTTTTTCCGCCAGGACAATCGCCTCTTGTCCCAGTTCTTCCGCTTTCGCCAACTTATTCAGGGTAAGATATAAATCAGCCAGTC
>CAZTNJ010000205.1:0-3498 GCA_964614835.1 uncultured Ignavibacteria bacterium
TTTAAGAAAGCGATTGCAATAGCTAACGACAGCAAGTATGGGCTTCAGGCTGGCGTATTCACCGATAATCTCGATCGGGCGTTTTATGCCTACAACGAACTTGAAGTGGGCGGAGTGGTTATCAACGATGTGCCATCATTCCGGGTCGACAGCATGCCCTATGGCGGCGTAAAAAATTCCGGTATCGGCCGCGAGGGGGTACGGTATGCGATCGAGGCCATGACCGAGATAAAATTGATGGTGATGAATAATTTTGGGAAGAAGGTAGCCGGGTAGGTCAGGATATGATTGGTAAAATTTCCGCTTGAGAATAACGTTTTAAACATCAAGGATAATACATGAACCAAAACGCCAAACTTGCCGATTTTGCTAAACTCTGGCTGGCTCACGATGGACTCTGGTTTCTGGCAATCGAACAAAAGTACGGGCTAGAAGCCGCTATCGAAATAGACCGGATAGCCTGGAGCGGGTTCGCGCCTATCGAAGCCCGCCGAATCATGAGACGGCTGAATCTCGCCCCCGGCGGCGGTATCGAAGCGCTGGCCAAAGTATTCCCGGAACGGATGTATGCTTTAATTAACGAGCAACAACTGGAACTTGTCGACAAAAACAAGGCGATATTTTCGATGAAAAGCTGTCGCGTTCAGGAAACTCGCCGCCGCAAGGGGTTGCCGGATTTTCCCTGCAAAGATGTCGGTATCGCCGAGTTTACTGAATTTGCCAAGGCAATCGATCCGCGAATTAAAACCAAATGTTTAGGCTGCCCTCCCGATAAGTATAACGGCGAATTCTGGTGTAAATGGGAATTTACGATTGAATGAGTTGTAAGTATATATAGCGCGTAGGGGCGCAGCATGCTGCGCCTGGATTAAGCGAGGATTTTATGGATTACGACGTTGATATCACGGTTACCGAAATTCGCGGAAAAGGGGAATGCCACCATAATCACAAAGTCGGCGATATTTTACATATCGGCGATGGCCAACTCTGTCCGTGGGCGGCGGCGGCGCTACTTCCATTCGCCACGGCATTGCGGTTCGGCGGTACTATTCCCTGGAAAGAAAAAGATAACGATACCGTAGATATTTGTTGCCCCGACCCCGATAATCCGGTTATTTTTAAGCTGACGAGAAAACCCAAGGGATGATTCGCGGGAGAGAAGATGACTTACATAATCAACGATGAATGTATCATGTGCGATGCCTGCCTGGTCGCCTGCCCGGAGAAAGCGATTACGGCGGCCGACCCCAAATATATTATCGATCCCGATATTTGCAGCGACTGCGCCGAGTGCGCCGAAGTCTGCCCGGTGGAAGCCTGCGTACCGGAGGAGGAGTAGGAGTTGCTCCTCAATGTATCACTGGATATACCGTAAAAGCCTTGTTGGCGGCGCGCTGGGATTTAAGCCTATGAGCACAACCGGCCCGCACAAGATTTACTTATCCTATGATGCCCCTCGATTGGATACAGTTAATGAACTTGGATTGAAATATATATGTAATTATGCGAGAAATTTATATGAATCCATTAATATTTTGAAATCGGGTGTATACGGAATTTATAAACAGCAGTGGTCGTATAAACCAGATAATACTATATTTACCAAACCATTAGATATGGTAAGAAAAAAGAAACCGATAGGCCAATGTGTGGATTATGCCAATTTATTAACCTATTTTACTAATTCGATTGGAATACCTACTAATACGACAATCATTTTTAATGGTAGAACGGACGCATTTGGATTTATTGAACATTATAGATGGATTTATAGTATTTTAAGATCTCCCACAAACATATTGTCAAATCGATTAACTGCTTGTGATAATAGTAATATGAACTGGGCGTTTTCATATCATGCTGTTAGTAATTTTAACGGAATGCTTGGCGACCCAGTTTTCAACTTAACTTTTAATGAATCGGAGTATAAGCAATGGTGGGAATACTATCTCCACCCTCATCCAATAGGGCCGCCACCATATTATTTTTCTGGAACACACCCACCGCCAATACCGCCATTCTATTACGATTGGGGGCTTTTCGCGATTCCCGATTCAGTACATTTAGGCGTATTCCCGCCTAATACAATATTTATTATACCTTTTGATTTTTGGTATCCATAGGGAGGATAAAATGTATAAATGTTTATCGTTATTAACTAGTGTTTTATTATCAGCACAACTTTGTAGTGCAGAAAATTTGCGGATAATTGATTGGAAATACCGGGTAAGTATGATCTATGAAAAACCTATTTATGATCTATTGGATTTGGATATCTTTGAAAAACAATCTTTATGGGGGCTTTCGCGCGGCATAACCGCCGAAAAGCCAGGGGATTATTTTTCAGACATCTATTTTACCGGCAACACTATTGATAGCCTGTTGGCCGACAGTATTTTTACTGCTTATCGGGACTATATAAATATCACTATTCCGATTCAATTATTCGATTCTATTCAACTTTACATTGATAGCTCAACGGCCGGTGGACGAAACGAATTCTTTTTAAGGTGTGCCGATGAAAAGGCCGTTTATGCACTATCGGGCTGGTGGCCCAAGTTTATCAAGTATTATGTAGCTTTTCCAAAAGATACTATTTTATCCGAAAAAGATTTGATGGCTGATTTGTCAAAGATAATAATTTTTTCAGATGTAACCGACAGCATGTGTTTTTCTCGGCGTGAAAAACGGGGTTATTATCTATTGAAGGGTATTTTTAAAAATATAATGATACGAAATTATAAAATTTCCGCCTTTTCTAGTGAGGGCCGTTCTGAAGCCCCCGATCTTGGTCAGCCGCCGCCGATGTTTTCCGACTGGTATAATATAATCGAGATAACCATTTATCTTGATAAGGAGTTTATGCCATGAGCAAATTAATCGTAATAATTGCTGTTTGTCTGCTTTCGCTATCGGCCTATGCCGAACGCTGGGAATACACATCTTTTGTCGGTGATACTATCTACGACCCGGTATTTGGCCCGCCAGCGGACACCCTTCCGGTGGACGATTCGATATTCGTTCCCATACATGTGAACATCGAAGATATCAATTTTTATGTTGGGATTACTACACGATGGCGCTATGCCGATAAGATAGACGTCTTGGTATATTCGCCGCAGGGTACTCTGGTATATCTTAGTCATTATGGTCCTGGCGTACGGAGAGATTACTTTGATATCTGGTTTGATACTGAAGATAGCGTTGATGGCCCCGGCACATTGCAGGATTATAATGGCACCGATGTTTACGGTTGGTGGCGCATGCGCTGTTACTCCATATCGTCTTCCGGGTCTAATCAATATTGGCGCGAATGGAGAATAGAAGTTTATGGAACGGCAGTTGGAATCTTATCAAACAACTCAAGTATTCCCGATAAATATTTTCTGGAGACGCCTTATCCCAATCCGTTCAACTCGAAAACGGTGCTGAATTTCGGTATACCGCAGGCCGGGCTTGCCACAATCAATATTTATGATGTTCTGGGTCGAAAAATCT
>CAZTNJ010000206.1:0-3455 GCA_964614835.1 uncultured Ignavibacteria bacterium
CCCACCCGGCGGGCCGAGTGTTCGGACCAGGAGTAATCGCTATCGGGGACTTCCCTATTGTCTATGGGCGCCACTTTGCGGTTGGGGCCTTCATAAAGACCGGTGCTTTTTACCAGAGTGTCATACTGTTTAATAAGCTCGAGGAACTGGCTATCATCGTAATGTTCGCGATAGACTGCCAATTCGGGTTGGAATCGGGGCTTTATCATCGGTTTAGTGTCGGGATAACCCAAACAGATACCTACCAGGGGAAATACTTTATCGGGCAGGCCGAGCAGATCGCAAACCTGAGCCGGATTATTGCGGATAGCGCCAATCATCACGCCGCCCAAACCCAGCGATTCGGCGCCCAGAAGAATATTTTGCGCCACCAGGGCGGCATCCACAACCGCCACCAGAAATAGTTCAAAATACTTATCCTGAATTTTATAGTTTCGATACTGACAAACCTTATCGAGGCGGTGTAAATCCGGGCAAATTACCAGAAATACCGGGCAGGTATAAACCCATTTCTGGTTGCCGCAGAGGGCGGCTAGTTTTTCTTTTTTGGCTTTATCTTTTATGATTATGATTGAGTAGGCCTGCAGGTTCGATGATGTCGGAGCCTGGCGAGCGGCGGTTATAAGGCTGTCCAGGATATCCGCGGGGATATCCATCTCTTTATATTTGCGAATTGAGGCGTGGGCAGCCATGGTTTTGATGGTTTCGTTCATTGTCAAAATCTCTTTACTGCTAAGATTCTCTTTTGACATTTATTTAATTATAAAATATAAATAATTCAAGGAGGAAATTTATGTTTAGGTATATTATTGCGATTTCAGCGATACTTCTTGCGACAGCCGCCGTATCCGCGCAACCTCTATCCGATTCATCCGGGGTAGATAGGCTGGAACAGGCATTGGAATCGGTGGGTTTTAGTCGGGCCGATTTGGGATTCCGGCCGAAGGGATACTGGAATCGTTTTCCAAATCCGAAGCGGATTCCATATGTTATGCCGTTTTTCGAGGATTTATTCGCCGAACCTTTAAGGACGTACGATTTTTCCAAAACGATGGGAAACGCGGTGGCAAGGCTGATGGAACCGTCATATTTCGACACATCCATATCCTGCGTTTACCAGATCGTATATAATCTGGGAGTTGACCGCAAGATATCTGGATTTCGCAATTACAGCGCCAATCTCGATCCGCGATTTGATTCGGCAAATCCGATGCTGGACGTGTTCGCGAAGATAGCTCTGGGAGAAACGAATCAGGCAAATTTCGGGACATTCGGCAACAAGGGGGATTGGCCATACGACAGGAAAGAGCTGGAAAAGGGAATTAAGCCGATTCCAATTGAATTTCAGAGGATTGTAGCGGGATTGATATTGAATGCCTATGACGCTTACAAATGGCGGCGATTGGCGGTGCGGAATGTTGATCTGGACGATATGGCGGCGATTTTTCGAATCGATAACTTATCGGGCACGCTCGGCGATGGTCAGGTGTACTATCCGGAGATTGACGATATCGCTAACAATATCGATGAGCATTCATTGTATTATTCGAGCCTGAAAGCGGTACAAGCGGCCGAAATCGCTTATAAAGATATAAAGAAATATCTGGCGGGCGCGAAGGCCGACTTGAAAAATCTGGAATTCAATTACCTCTCCCCTATCGGCAGAATCGTAATCAACGGCACGAAAAACAACCAGACTGAATATTCCGACGCGGCTATCCTGATTGATCTGGGAGGAAATGACAAATATCGCGGGACAATCGGGGCAACCTCAAACCCCAAATTGCCGGTTGCGATAGCGATAGATTTAAGCGGCGATGATATATATGATAATAGCAATACCAGCCTGCCCTCACAAGGAACGGGGATACTGGGGACAGGGATATTAATCGACGGCGCCGGCAAAGATGTTTACAAATCCGTTACCATGTCGCAGGGATGCGGATTTTTTGGCACAGGGGTATTGCTCGATATTGAGGGGGATGATGACTATAGGCTTGAGACCAGCGGGCAGGGATGCGGCTATTTCGGATTAGGGTTCGCGCTCGATATTAAGGGAAACGATAGCCGGTATCTATTCGGCGATGGTCAAGGGTATGGCGGCGTGGCTGGTGTCGGGATCATAGCGGATTATCTGGGGGACGATAAATACACCGCTGAACCGTTGGCCAGCGTGGCCGACAGGGGTGATTATCATTCGCAGGGAAAAATCAACGCCAATGGAGCCCAAGGAACAGGTATGGGCAGGCGCGGCGACGGTTCGGACGGGCATAGCTGGGCCGGCGGACTGGGGGCGCTAATCGATATCAGGGGAAATGACCAGTACTATTCCGGCAACTGGACATTGGGTTGCGGTTACTGGTTTGGGACCGGAATCGTATATGAAGGGGAAGGAGATGACCTGTATAGATCGGTATATTTTACGCAGGCATCGGGGGCGCACTATTGTATTGGAGTGATTTTAGATGAAGGCGGCAACGACACACATGAGCTATGGGAAACGTCGGGGGCTGGCATAGCGTTTGGCTGGGACTACACGATTGCCATGCTATATGATAAAGGGGGTAATGATAAGTATATCGCCAAAATCATCTCGCTGGGATGCGCCCAGATTCGGTCAAACGCGTTGCTAATCGATATCGGCGGCGACGACTATTACCAGTTGGGTAAAGGGCAGGAAGGGGTCGGAGCAGCCACTTATCGCGACAGCTACGACCATCCAAGCGCCTTATCCCCATTCGATGCCTACGCGAAGTCGTTTGGCCTGTTGCTGGATATAGGTGGAAAGGATACTTATATGGATGTGGACTCGACTAAAAGCAAGCCTGTTCCAAGTTCCAGATGCGCCGATAATTCGACCTGGTTTTCGCCGGCCAGAGAAAGCGAACATTACGGCGCGAATAATTATGGGGTCGGCATGGATGTAGAACAAGGGCATGTGCCGGATTTCGAGTTGTGGGGAAAGTAAAACGGGCGAACGCTGTCCCGGCAGTTGAAGGCAACGGCTGGACGCGAGAATAAGGTGCAATACGGATATGGCGGTCAGCCGCGCCACGCGGGGCACTATGGGGAGACCTGACCGCACGAGAATTTTTAAAAAGCATAATATATTTGACATTGTTGCTTATTTGGTTATAATTATAATAGTAATTCGATTTCGTTCATAGTTCAATAAGGAGGTGGTTATGACCACAGCCATTGAATCCATTGTCGATCGCCAGATTCGTCGCTGGGAATTGGAGAAGAATCGCCCCAAGGAAACGGTGCCATTACCGGAAAAACCTGGGCCGATAATCACGATTTCCCGCCAGAAAGGAAGCGGCGGAAGCCTGGCGGCATTGAAATTAGCCGAGCTTACCGGATTCACGCTGATTGGCCGCGATATTATCGATCAGATAAGCGTGGATATCGGGACGCAGAAGCGATTAGTGGAGACGCTCGATGAATCGGTGCGT
>CAZTNJ010000207.1:0-3430 GCA_964614835.1 uncultured Ignavibacteria bacterium
GCGGCTGGAATTAGCACGGATATTTATCGAGCAAGAGAATTATCCGGAGGCGCATAAAAATCTAATAGAGGCCGGAAAAATCGATTCGCTGTCGGGCAATCTGCAATTTCTCTGGGGGAAATATTACGACCAGCAGGATAATATCGCGGCGGCATTCGAGAAATATTCCAAAGCCGTGACCCTGGATTCGAGTTTGAGCGAAGCCTGGCGCAATTTGGCTTATATCGATGAAATCACGGGTAATTATCAATCGATGCTGGAGCGGTTCGGGATAGCGTTGGCCACCACCGATGATTCGGCTGGAGTGCTATATGATATCGGAGTAACCTATGATTATCTGGAACTGCCCGATTCGGCGATTATCTCATATAATCGGTCTCTCGCGGCCGGGGCGAATTTTCCGGAGGTCTATATCAATATCGGCGCCGATTGGGGAATTCTGGGCAATCTCGATTCGGCTAAGTATTATTTGGAAAAGGCAATAAGCGCCGGTTCGCGGTCGCCAGAGCTATTTTATAATCTGGGGATGCTGGCATTCGAACGCGGCAAAGCGGATGAGGCAATCGGGAATTTTCTGGAGTGCTTGAGCCTGGATCAAACCTACGCGCCTGCCAAACTTCAGCTGGGGAATATTTATGAGGCAATTGGAGATTCCGTTAACGCCTATGAGTATTATCAGGATTTCGTGAAAACCGCGCCGTTTATCTACCGCGATGATATCAAGTCGACCAGGGAGAAGCTGGCTAAGTACGAATCTCGGCGGTAAAAATCTATGGTTTCGGGAATCATAGTTCCCGAGATACTACCCCCAAATTAGCCGCTTTATGAAAAGCGTTGCATACATCGTCTTGTGGATTTCAGAGCAAACCTAACGGTCCTAATATATTTCTAATATACGATAACATAACTCTATATGATTTATGAACGTATAAATGGCAGAAATATGCCAATCAACAGGCCGGATTCGATATCGGTTTGGCATACAAATTGCGATTATTGATGGCAGCAGGTTTTGGGTCTTTAAATGCGGGAGTGGTGTGGGCTGGAACCTACCAGCCACCCCGAATGAATCGGGGCATCCCCCCTCCGCCACTCCCGCTTAATTTCGAGGAGTAGCAGTAGATGTTAAGTTTCAACGAAGACAATTTTATCAAGCCGCGGCCGTATATCTGGTACGGATTTTTGTTGTTGGCGATTCTGGCCGTAATCGTTTTGTATCCACTATCGAAATAGGATAATCGCGAAAATTGTTTATATGAAGGCGACTCTGCGGCAGCGGGGGCGCTTTTTTATATACTTGATTTGGATAGAACCTCACGCCGAACCTCGTTCTTTGCCGGACGTTCCGCCTCTCCCGCCGAAGGGAGGGGTGTCCGAAGGACGGGCTTGTTCGCCGCAAGGCGAAGTGAGGCAAAATTATCGCTTGCCTGCAATAATTAATCACTACATAATGTAAATTGTTGAAGATAGAAGGGTGAACGATAGTGATTAGATTGGAAGAAGGGTATTTATGAAAAACAAAGCGCTTATGCTCATAATAATGTTTACTGTTATAAGTTTTACTTTTTTGAAGGAAATCAAGAGCGAATCGGTAATAAATATCTCGTTGGCGAGTCAGTATTTTGCCGAGATGAAAGCAAGCGCTGATGCCGACAACGGTCATCTGTGGGGAGTGCCGCTGTACGGCCCAACGATGTTGGTCGATGCCGTCAACCGGGATGTGGTGACGAATCAGCCGGATAAGAATAATCGCTTAACCAAAGTCGGCGATGTTTGGATTGGAAATATCGGACTTGATATGAATATCGCCAACACCGCTATCCAATGGTCGGGGACAAACTGGACGATGGTGCGCTGGGACGCGATTTCGCAAACGGACAAATACGACCGAAACAAGTTATTGGTTCACGAAAGCTGGCATCGAGTAGAAAGCGAAATCGGGGTTCAAGCGGCGGTAACCAATAATACATATCTGGAGAGCGGCGAGGGGAGAGTCCTGATGCTATTGGAATTCCGGGCTTTGAGAAAAGCACTGGAAACATCCGACAAATTGACCCGCAAACAAGAAATCGAGGCGGCGCTGTTATTCCGAAAATATCGCCAGGATAAGTACCCTGATAATAATGAAAACGCGTTCGAATGTCATGAGGGGCTTGCGGAATACACAGGATTCAAATTATGCGGATTACCGGATTCAATGCTAACCAGAATAATCAGTCGTAAACTCGGATTAGCCGAAATTCAGGATGGATTGGCAAACTCCTTTCCATACTTATCCGGGCCGGCCATAGGGCTTCTTCTTGATGAGTATGATTATGAGTGGCGGTCAAAAATTAGGAATGGGGCCACCTTGCCGCAGGTTCTAATTGCCGCGATAGGTTTTGATATGCCCACAGACAGCAGTCAATTTTCGGAGATGGTAGGAGCGGCCGGGAAGCGTTTAGGATTGATTGAGTTGGAGACCAAGGAAAACGACCGTATAGCCGAACAAAATAAGGCAGTCGATGAATTCAAGGGGAAAATCCGCGATCGGGGCCAGTTGATAATTCGCAACAACAATATTAATTTCAGTTTCAATCCGCAGGAAAAGCTAATCCCCTTTGATTCGGTGGGAGTGATTTACAAAACGATGCGACTGACCGGCGATTTTGGTGTGTTGGAAGTCGACGATGGGATTATCCGCACCAATGATTGGCGGATGTTTATCGTGCCCGCGCCGGATAAAACCGAAGGGGATTCGATAGCCTGGGATGGTTACAGTATCCGTCTGAACGCGGGATGGCAGATTGTGCTGAAGGTGCAGGGGATATACACGATAGAGAAGCGGTAAAAGGCAGGAGAACGTTTCCGAAGAACCTCTTGTGAGCGGCAGATGTCCACATCTGCCATTAGTTGCTTGCACTTTATCTTGGTATCCCGGCAGTTGTGACAACTGCCGGGCACGGCTTTGGGAACCTCACCCCCGGCCCCTCTCCCGCGCGGGAGAGGGGTGTCCGAAGGACGGGGTGAGGTCGAAATATTTTCTTGCTTAAAATAGTGGGTATGGTATAATATAATAGAGTGGATTGCGTTAAATTTTACTATTGAAAATCGTAAATAATTAACGAGAATAGTTTTTCGAATAGGCGAGGGATGAAATGGGCGAATATCGCACAATTAAGGAATTAGTTATTGAAGCATGCATGAATGAGGGGGCGTTTCCTTCATATGAAAAACTTACTTCGTTAGTCTTACAACATTTTCCAACAAGCAAATGGCAACAAACTCATAATGCGTGGTACAAATCGCACATAAAGAGGGGATTAATTCCCGTTCCTGGTTTTGAAACCCCAGCACAGGTAAACGCAAACTCTGATGAATCGGAAAATGATGTTGAGGAAACAATTGATGCCTCTATATCTCTTGAACGAGATTTACACTTATACTTGGC
>CAZTNJ010000208.1:0-3393 GCA_964614835.1 uncultured Ignavibacteria bacterium
ATGGCCAAGGAGAGATTTGATCGGTCGAAGCCGCACGTGAATGTGGGAACGATAGGTCACGTAGATCATGGTAAGACGACGTTGACGGCGGCGATAACGATGGTGTTGGCTCGGAAGGGTCACGCGAAGGTAAGGACGTTTGATTCGATAGATAATGCTCCGGAAGAGAAGGAACGTGGGATAACGATTGCGACGGCGCATGTGGAGTATGAGACGGATAAGCGTCATTACGCGCATGTAGATTGTCCGGGGCACGCTGATTATATCAAGAACATGATAACTGGGGCGGCCCAGATGGATGGTGCGATATTGGTAGTGAGCGCCTCGGATGGGCCGATGCCGCAGACGCGGGAGCACATATTGTTGGCGCGTCAGGTAGGGGTGCCTTATATCATTGTGTACATGAATAAGGTTGACATGGTTGATGATCCGGAGTTATTGGATTTGGTTGAGTTGGAAGTTAGGGATTTGTTGAAGAAGTATCAATTTCCTGGGGACGAGATACCGATAATTCGTGGGAGCGCATTGCAGGCGATGACTCGTGGAGCGGATACGAGTGCGCCGTTGGATGATCCGGCTTTCAAGAGCATCATTGAGTTGATGGATGCGGTAGACAGTTACATACCTGAGCCGAAGCGAGACACGGACAAGCCGTTTTTGATGCCGGTTGAGGACGTGTTTTCGATAACGGGTCGAGGGACGGTGGCGACTGGTCGAGTAGAGCGTGGGAAGGTGAAGGTTGGCGATGAGATGGAGCGAGTGGGGATCAAGGAGACGGTGAAGACGGTAGTAACCGGAGTGGAGATGTTTCGGAAGCTATTGGATTACGCTCAGGCGGGAGATAATATTGGGTTGTTATTGAGGGGTATTGATAAGGATGAGATAGAGCGTGGGATGGTAATAGCGGCGCCGAAGAGTATCACTCCGCACACGAAGTTTAAAGGGCAGGTGTATATTTTGTCAAAGGAAGAGGGGGGTCGGCACACGCCGTTTTTTGATGGTTATCGTCCGCAGTTTTATTTTAGGACGACTGATGTTACGGGAACGATCAAGATGCCGGCGGGGGTGGAGATGGTGATGCCTGGAGATAATACGCAAATGGAAGTAACGCTGATCACGCCGATTGCCATGGAGAAGGAGTTGCGGTTCGCTATCCGTGAGGGTGGCCGCACTGTCGGCGCCGGCGTTGTCAGTGAAATTATAGAGTAGGAATTATGGCAGGTCAAAAAATCAGAATCAGACTAAAGGCTTACGATCATGTGGCCCTGGATCGTTCGGCGCAGGAAATTGTCCGAACGGTTGCCAGAACCGGCGCTAAAATCGCTGGCCCGGTACCGCTTCCAACCAAGCGGACTGTTTACACAGTGTTGCGTTCGCCACATGTCGATAAGAAATCTCGAGAACAATTCGAGACACGGATTCACAAGCGACTGATAGACATCTACGACTCCAATCAACAAACGGTCGATTCACTGATGCGGTTGGACCTTCCGGCCGGCGTAGATGTGGAAATAAAAGTTTAAGGGTGTGACTAAAAGATGAAGACTCTTTACGGGTTTAAAGTTGGAATGACTCGCGTGTTCGATGACGACGGCAACATGGTGCCGGTTACAGTTATAAGGTCGGAGCCGCACTGGGTCATTCAGGTCAAATCGCGGGCCAATGATGGCTATGATGCCTTGAGATTGGCATTCGGCCGGGTCCGCCAGAAATTGGTCTCCAAACCAATGGCCGGCCAATTTAAAAAAGCGGGAATCGAGCCATGCCGCTATATTCGCGAGGTTCGCGTACCATCCGCCGACACTTTTAAAATCGGCGATAAATTCGGCGTCGATGTATTCGAGGCCGGGGATAAAGTGAAGGTTATCGGCACATCAAAAGGCATGGGTTTCCAGGGCGCCGTCAGACGGCACCATTTCCGGGGCGGACCGAAAACGCACGGTCAATCCGATCGTATGCGCGCTCCCGGTTCGGTCGGCGCGTCATCTTATCCATCCCGCACCTGGAAAGGCCAGCGGATGGCTGGACACATGGGCGACCAGCAGGTTACCGCAAGCAACGTTTTGGTCAAAGCGGTCGAAACGGAACACAATCTAATCATGGTCAGAGGCGCTGTCCCCGGGAAACCAGGCGGCCTTCTGAAAATAGTGAAAGCGTAGAGGTAGCCATGGCTGAAGCGAAAGTATACGATTCACAGGGAAACGTAAAAGAACAAAAACAACTGGCAGGTCCGTTGTTTAACAGCGAAGTCAAGGCTCATTTGCTTCATGGCTTTGTCAAAGAATATCTGAATAACCAGCGCCAGGGCAACTCGTCGGTCAAAACCAGAACCGGCGTATCCGGCGGCGGTAAAAAACCGTGGCGTCAAAAAGGCACCGGCCGCGCTCGTTCGGGGTCTAATACTTCACCGGTATGGACCGGGGGCGGTATTGCCTGGGGTCCCAGCCCGAAAGATTGGTATCGTCATATCCCGAAGAAGCTCAAACGCGCCGCTCTATTATCGGCGTTTTCGGATAAAGCGATGGCTGATTGTATCCGCGTGATTGAACTGCCAACCTTGGATAAACCGCAATCTAAAACGATTGCCGAACTTCTAAAGAAGCAGGAAATCTATCAGAAGAGAGTGTTGTTACTTTCGGAAGGACGCGATGACAATCTTTCGATGTCTTGTCGCAATATCAAATATCTTGAACATAAACGCTCTATTCTCGTTAATCCGTACGATCTTCTGTGGGCTGAATATGTCCTGATAACGCCTGATGCATTGCAGAAAATCGAGGAGGTATTTGCGAATTGAAATCCAATAAAGACATAATCAGCCAGGCCATCCTGTCCGAGAAGAGTACGATTATCAAGGAAAAAGAAAATAAGTATATCTTCAAGGTCAATCCACTGGCCAATAAGCATGAAATAAGACACGCGATCGAGACCGCGTTTGGCGTTAAAGTTACCGATATTAAAACGGTCAATGTCAAAGGCAAAACCAAAAGACTCGGTCGGTTTGAAGGCAAGCGTTCCTCGTGGAAAAAAGCTATTATTAGGCTTAAAGAGGGGAACACAATCGAAATATTCGAGAATGTCTGAGGCTAAAGAAGTATGGGAATAAAAAGTTTTAAACCGACTACTCCAGGACGCCGTTGGATGACCGTTTCGGATTTTGCCGAAATCACCAGCACCGTACCGGAAAAGAGCCTTCTGAGGCCTTTACGCAAAAAAGGCGGGCGGAATAATCAGGGAATCGTCACCTGTCGTCATCAGGGAGGCGGCCATAAACAGCGTTATCGTATTGTCGATTTTCGACGCGATAAGTTGGAAATTCCGGCTCGTGTCGTGTCAATTGAATACGACCCAAATCGCACTGCCAGAATCGCTCTTTTAAGCTATGCCGATGGC
>CAZTNJ010000209.1:0-3299 GCA_964614835.1 uncultured Ignavibacteria bacterium
AGAGGCGGCCGGGTTACTCTGCAAAAAATCGACGCCCCGCCGGCCAAGTGGAATTCGCCCCATGCTGCGTTCGAAAACGCTTATAAGCACGAGTGCGAAATATCATCCAAAATCAACAATATCGTCGATATGGCAATCGCCGAAAAAGACCACGCCACCAATGTGTTCCTGCACTGGTTCGTCGATGAGCAGGTCGAAGAGGAAGCTAATGCGCTGGAAATCGTCAACCACATGAAGATGCTGGGCGAATCCAAAAACGGCTTGATAATGTTAGATCATCATCTGGCCAAGCGGGAATAAGAAAACGATAGATTTCTTTGAAGGGCGTCATCAGGCGCCCTTTTTTGTTTCAATGATTCAGGATGCCGTCCGGCGATTGCCGGACACCATCCCGATGCACGAGCAAATGACATTAATTTGCCTGGCGGGCGAAGCAGGCTGCGCCCCTGCGCGGATTAGGTTAGCGGGTCCGAGTAGGTCCGCCGGGGCCGTAGATATCTTCGAATGTAAATCCTGTATTGATTCCCTGGAATATTTTTAATTCTGGTAGATTCTCCAGGTCTTTGACTCTGTCATCAGAATAACCCAATTCCCGGAAGTTCAGTAATCCTTTGGATGGCGTATGGCAGACCGTACAGGCAAATCCTTTCTGGCTGATTCCGTGATTTAATGCAATTGTTCCCATCTGTCTCATCCAATGAGGTTCAATTTTTCCCGGGTATGTATCATCCAATGGATAATCGGTTTTCCAGCCCTCGAGAATACCGAAATACTTCATAAAATCGTCCATCATGTAAACCTTAAACGGGAATTGATACATCCGTTTTACAATAGGATGACCCAGGGCGACATCGACAGCTTTGCGGGAATCGCCGGTTTCGAAATAGGTTTTGTAATCAAACGGCATAATCATCGCGCCGAATGGCCCCTGATTGTTCATGTCTTCGTACATTTGGGCGTTAAACAGATGGAACGGTTGGATTTTAGATATACCCAGCTCCTGGGCGGGCAGGATATTTTGCTCTATCATTCGGCGGCGTTGTTCAAGCAGTTCCGGGCGAAGCTGGGTCAAGAAATCGTTATCGACCAGGTTGGCGCCCGGAATCCGATAGCCATCGATACGGTTATAACGGGTAATTGCCTTCATCAGTGGATTGTAACGTCCGGGGTTTGAAGGATTATCGCCAAGCGCATTTGCCAGAAAAGTCCCGCTTCCCTGATACCAGAGATAACCGACCGTCAAACGAACATCGCCCGAACGAAGAATAGGATTTGGCAGGTAAACGCCCTCTTCAGAATTGAATACTGGATTAGTCCAGTCTATGAGAACGACCGAATTTTTGGTAAGTTTAGTTATATGGCAAGTCTGGCAGGCGATCCTCGAACTGTGGCCATTGAGAACGGCTCGGGTGGCTTTATTTTTATAATGAGGCGCCTGGGTATGGCACTTCTCGCATGAGACTTCGACGCCGGGGAGGTCATTTGACACTAAATCTACGCCGCGCGAACCTCGCGGAATTTTATGGCCAACCGGCACATGGCAATCCAAACACTGCATCCCGACTTTCGCGTGAATATCATCATAAGCGGAATAAGCCGTTCCCCTTTTCGACCAGTTGTGTAACAAACGCGGATTTTCGTATCCCAGGTGTTTGGCGGCCTCGTTGTGTTCGTATGTATCGCCGCCCATATTGTGCTGATGGCAGCGCAAGCAAGCATCGGCGGTAGGTGTGCCTACGGTCAAGGCGGCTTTCAGACTGCGGTCTTGATTCCAACGAGTGCCGACATCATCTTTGATCACATATTTTTCGTTCATATCATAATCGCGAGCATGGCAGATTAGGCAATCGATGCTATTGTTACGGTTATTATCGTTGAAATGAATCGGCATCATGTAATCGGATGGCGGCCCGTACATACCGCCGATATGACACTGCCCGCAACCTTCGGAAACATAATGCGCCGGACCGTTTTCGGGGTGAGCTTTGGCCAGCGCTGCCCAGCCGGTCCAGGTAAAACTTCCGGGGATACCGCAAGCGCGGTCAATCTTGCCTACTGGAATCGGGCGGCCCTTTTTATTGACTTCTCTGCCATTGTAACCGTACGTAGTGAAACCTGAGCCCATACCGAAAAGCAGAAAATGAGTCGAACCCATGACATCGGACAGCGTGTTTACTTTTCGAACTTCTCCATCGGTGCCGACGACTTGCATAGTCTTATGACACTTCAGGCATGTTTCGGGACCTTTGTATTCGCGGATTCCGGCTTTGCGGAAGTAGTCGATATGAGTATAGCCGGCCTGCTGTTTAATCGATTCGATTTTTCCCATCAGCCGGCCTTTTTCGCGAGCATAAACCGAATCTGATTCGGGGACAAGCGCGGCGCGCATTTGCGATGATGAAGCTTTCGCCTGTAAATCGGCCGCGAGTCGCTCGAATTCGGGAGGGGTCAATTTACGCTGACTGGGAAAAGTCAATTTGCCGGTTTTATCGCCAGTGTACCATCTAAAAAGCGGCGGATAGGCGTAGACATGAATGACTTTTAGAATTAAAATAGCAATCAGCAGAAGATAGGCGGTTTTCGCCCACCAGAAACGTTTCCATCCAGGCCAACGCCATGGTTGGATTAGTTTGCCAAATATGAATTTAATTATTCCCAACATATTTCCTCTTCAATTTATTATTATTATCTCCATCGTCAATCAGGTTCGTGATACCCGGTAATCATCATCATAAAATGACTATAAGGTTTTTCGCCGGTAGTTGATAGATAAATGTGACCGATCAGGAATACAGTCGCTCCGAAAGCTCCGATTGTATGCAGTATCGATATTAATTTTACGTTTGAATCGATAAAATTGCTCCAGCCCTTTATCAGCAGAAGCATATACAGGCCGGTGATTATTTCAAATGGCATTAATAGCACCATGACTATCAAGTATGTCCATTTCTGAAGCGGATTGAATTTGCGACTTGGCCTGGTCGGAAACGGCGGTTTGGTTTTGCGGAAAATGCCATGTAAATAATAGCGGGCTTGCTTGATAATCCCCGATGGCAAGTCATCGCGGTTGGGCATGTAGTAAGCGAAACGTTTGGAGAAAATATTATAAATCAACCAGAGCCCCCAATCGAATGCCACAATCAATCCGACGAGGTTATGTATCTTTACGGCCATGTCAAATGCGATAAAACCGCCAAGATATTTCGAAAAATGAATACTGAATCCGGATATAATTAAAAGCAGAACGCCGACGGCATGAATCCAGTGCCAGAAACGATCCGCGGAGGTAGCCATCAAGT
>CAZTNJ010000210.1:0-3164 GCA_964614835.1 uncultured Ignavibacteria bacterium
TCATATAGCCAACAATTTGATCTTGAATTCATATGGTAACTGGGCGATTTACTTGCATGTCAATTCCGCTATCGTGGAAAATAATATCATCATTAGCCAACCAAGGCCAAGCCTGGTGGCATTAGGCGGAAATGCCCATTACGGCCGGACCCGGAATAACATAGCGGTGTATGGTAACAGCGGGATTGGTGTAGTACCAAATCATTACAACGATATAGCATTGAATTTTAACAGCGGACTGACGAGGTTAGCAATTGGGGGAGGCGATTCGATCATCAATTGCGCTGTTGGTAACAGCCATTATGGAATTTACGCATGGGGCGAACAGGCAAAAGTAAGTTATAACGATATTTTCAAAATCGAGGAAGCTATTGTAGGTACTCCCGCCGAGACCATCGGCAACATCTACGCCAATCCGATGTTCGTATCAGATGGCGATTTCCATCTGCAGTTGTATTCGCCCTTAATCGATGTCGGTGCGCCATATTACTTAGACCCGGACGGCAGCCGATCTGATATCGGAGCCTACGGCGGGCCGTACGGCCAATCATACGATTATCTTGACCTGCCACCCCGAATCCCCGACAGCTTACGCGGTAATTATTCCCAGGATACCGTATATCTGCGCTGGACTTACAACACCGAAGCCGATTTCAATCACTATTCGGTGTTCCGGGATACCATACCCAACTTTACCCCCTCCGGAAGCAACCTGCTGGCTGAACCGGATACCTCCTACCTGATCGATATCGATATCAGCGGTTTTCATAATTACTACTACAAGATATCGGCCACCGACAATCAGGATAACACTTCCGGTTATTCGCCCGAATTGCAGGTATTCACTTCGGGTATCTGGGGGAACGATAATCCGGCCTTACCGAGGATAACCTCGATAAAGACAAACTATCCCAATCCATTCAATAGCGCCACCACAATCGTGTATGGGGTAGCTAATCTTGGACCAATTCCTGCCCAGATTAAGATAGCGATTTATGATATCACCGGCAGGAAGGTACGGACTCTGGTGGATGATAAAATAGGAGTTGGTCAGCATTACGTTGTCTGGGATGGGAAGTCGGATTCGGGAGAAGATTGTCCTTCGGGAGTTTATTTTGCCAGGATATCGCAGTGGGGGTTGGAGTTAAGCGGCCAGGCCAGACGGTTGTTATTGGTTAAATAGGAGGAGCGATGAAGAAGTGTTTATTGATTTTGTTGTTATTACCGACGTTGTTATCGGCGCAGCCAAATTTGATAGGCGGCGATGTGATGCCATTCGGGGGATGTACGGAATGGGGCGGCTTTTATCATCCCGATAGTATGCCGTTATTCGATAGCCTTCTGGTGGATACGCTTAAAAACGTGTTTGGGATTAATCAAATGAAGCTGGCGGTATTGTACGATACAACGGCTCAGCGCTGGGCGAGGCAGGGGATTTACACCTATCCCAGCGGATATAATTGGCTTAATTATTACGGCAATTCATTCTTAATCGAACCGCAGGCGAAGTATTCCATGTCGACTTATTTTGTCTGCCAGCCGGAATCGTCTTTTTATTATGCCACCAAATTCGCGACGATGAACGGCCGACCCAGCGGCCAGTATTGGGTTAAGGATACGCCGGGAACAATGCTGGATGATTTATGCTTGAATCTAGCCAATAGAAATACGGATCTTGACCCTAACAACCCCCTTGAATATTCGCCATTTTTCAAGATGATACTTGATTCCGCGATAACCGATACTGGTATTCTAATTGGGACTTTTAGGGTATTCCGGGAGAATATTACCGACCCCATATTTAAGGCAAAAATTCGTTCCCGTGATATAATCTATAGCGGCGGAGCTTGGCTGCCGCTAAATAATTCGCTCACGGGCTTAGAATATTTCCGAATTTGCAGTTCGCCGGTGGCGGATAGTTCCAAATGGATACGTTTTCAATTTGAGGTCAGCGACAGTTGTCCCTACTCGGTTTATGTGGATGCATTTAAAGTACAGGACCAGTTTGGGGGTAAATTAGCTGATAGAGATACTATTCTCGCCAATAATATTAAGGGCTCCGTAGGCCGCCGGGGATATATGGGGAGCATACTGGGGTGGTTTATCAAGGATACGCCATATCCCGGTAATTATCTTCCGATTCGAATTATCGACAGCCTGACGCAAGCGGCGATGAACGATTCGAACTGGGCGGCTAATCTGCGGGTGCGGACGGCCTCCTGGTTGTGCGCTCCCGAAAACGGTATAAGTTATAAAGAATTCGCCAGAATCGCCAAACCGGAGATGCTCTGGGCTTACCTCTATCCGTATGACTGGGAAACGGATTATGCCGGAACCGGATCTAATGGATTGCAAACCAGGCTAAACGCCAAAATCGCGGCGCCCGGCGATTCGATTCGGGATTTAATGAGGGATCCTTCATTGGCTCCGCCCGGCGGCTGGATGCTTACTCCTCAATACTGGTGGAATGGTCCGCCTTACGATATAAATAACGCGGATAAATATCGCCAGCCGACAAAATCAGAAATAAGGTGTATGACATATTTGGGTCTGTGTTATGGCCCTAAGGGAATCATGTTTTACAAGTTTGATGGTTCATCGGGCCTCTATAGCATGCACGGCCTTTATGAACGTATCAACGGAGTAGCCCAAATTACCCCCATCGGCGAGGCAGTCCGCGATGATATCAACCCATATATCAAAGCGATCGATTCGGTCTATATGGGTCTTACTTGGGACACATCTTATGTTTATCATAACCCCGATTCTATTCCGGCGAATTCGATTATCGAATCGATTGACGCGCAATATCAGTTTCCCTGTCATTGTATACGAAATGATATTGAATATCCAACCGATATCGGCTGGTTTCAGGTTGGGGAATTCAAAGATGATTTCGAACCGGAGGTGAAGTATTTTATGCTGGTGAATCGGTCTTGTTCCCTGTGCGAATGGGACTCCACGGAGACATCGCCGGTGATAGCAACGGTTAAATTAAATCCCGCCATAGTCGGCTCCGATTATGCACTAATTATCGATCTGGCGAAAGGCACAAGCGCATCCGATTGGACTGGTTATCCCGAAACAACCTACAGCGGTATATTAGATGGCTCTATTCCCTATACCGTTAATCTTAAAGCGGGTGAAGGAAGACTGTTTAAGGT
>CAZTNJ010000211.1:0-3160 GCA_964614835.1 uncultured Ignavibacteria bacterium
TAACAACCAAAACTTTTTCCAATAAATTTTTTAAATTAACCAATTTTCATTTGGGCGCAAAAAAAAAAACTCGGTTTATTTGGGTATACGTTGTTTATTTATTGCTTTAAACAATATTATTTAATTTCAATCAAGCCGTCGGCAAGCTGTCCGTTAAGGTCATCGCCGCGTTCATTCCAGACCGAAAATACCAGACTGACAGTCGTATTGGGAATCATCCCGCGCGTAATCGGAATCACCCCTTTGGGCGAATCCTTGGGAACTGTGAAATATACCGTGGCCAGAAGCCCTTCGCCCGGATATATCGGTTTCACGTCGCGTTTGGGATCGATTGTGCCGATCGCCATGAAAAACACTACCTGATCGCTCTGTACCAGGGCCGTGCCGTCATGATCGCATTTGCCCGGTTCCTTGGGAGGATTATCGAACATATCGTACTTGGCGCCGCATTCAGGGCATGTTAGCGGTATTTTGACATCATGGAACATGAAATTTTCAAGCAAGCCGCCTTCAAAACTAACCGAATCGCAGGTCAACTTGATAGAGTCGCTTCTGAAAAACAGCGGTACTTGCACTCCCGCCAGCGTATCGACATTGGATACGTGTACTTTTAGGGCGAAAGTTTCACCCGGTTTGGCTATTGCTTTTTCCGTCCAGACAACATTCCCTTTGGGTAAAACTGGCTTAGGCGGCGGCTGTTTTTTGGCGCATCCCAATACCAAAACCATCGCCAGCAAAATCGCGGTTGTCGCGATCGCATAACGTTTGCTCACCCGAATACCTCCTTGTATTATCTGCACTCGCCTCTCACGGGTGCCGGGCCAATTCCCTTTAAGTAATTTACTAAATAGGTAACGTCAGCCGGTCCAACCACGCAATCACCATTGCAATCGCCTCTTAAAAGTGGATCCGGAGCCGGGCCGAGCCCTTTTAAATATCGCACCAGGTATGTAACGTCCGCGGGTGTGATACTGCCGTCGCCATTGACATCGCCGGGAGTGAAATCCTGGAAGAACAGTAATATGGTCGACAATCTGTCTGCCAGATATGTGACATCATTGTAAACCGTAACGCCAAGCGCAAGACCCGGTGAATCATATTGAGCGGCTCTGGTGATATGTTCCTTGTTGATAACATTTAACACCGTGTAACCGCCAATACCCTGCGCCACATGCACAAAATTGGCCGCGAAGAATAAGTCATTTACGTTGTCTTCGGTGACGAAAACTGATTTGAAAATCACATTGGCGGGATCGGTTACATCAACGATTTCCATTCCTTGACCAACGACCCCAATATAAGCGTAGTTGCCCTCGGCGCAGACTTTTCGCACGTTGCCATCCGCGATATAACTGCCAAGTAGCGTCGGACTGGCCGGATCGACCAGCGAGTAGATATACAATCCGCCGGTTTCGCAAGCGACATATAATCTAGTGCCGTTGACGAATACATCCATCGGGTTACCGGTCGGTGTCAGCTGAGTTGTGTACACCAGGTTGTTCGGATTGGTGATATTGATGACCTGCACCGACGTGTAATCCGCGATATAGCAGAAACTGCCGAAGATATCGACCGCTTGCGCGAACCCCGGTGTGTTGTAATCATCGGCTAGCGTTGGCGTTGTCGGGTTCGATACATTAACCGCGACCAGACCATTTTGCCGGTCGGCAATATACACGAAATTGCCGCTCTTGGCTAAATCCATCGCCTTGCCCGGCGTGTCCAATCGCGATACATATGTGGGATTATTATTGTCAGCTACATTTACAATCTGTAACCCCGCGTCCCAGCAAGCTACATAACAGTAGGAAAGATCGGTTATCGCTTTATAGCTGTAGCTGGTGAAATATTCGCCAACCAGATTCGGATTTACCGGATCGTTGATATTTATGATATCCATGCCCGTGGGACCATCCGCTACGAACGCGTAATTCGGATTTACAACAACCGAATTCGCCTGCCCATTGGTAGTAATTCCGCCCATCCTGATTGGGCTCCCCGGGTTGGCGACATTGACAATTTCCAGGCCTGCTACCAAATCAGTTACGTAGGCATAGCTTCCTTGAAGCGCCACTCTGGTCGTGTACATCCCTGGATATTGTGAAATCAAACTGGGATTCGCCGGATTATTGATGTTTATTAAAAGCATGCCGTTATACGTATCCGATACATAGGCAATCGTGCCCTGTACTTCAATCGCTATTGCCCATCCATTGGTATTGTATGCGCCTGTCCTCGATGGCGACGCTGGATTGGATATGTTTATCACCAGCACCGAATCGCCATCCGCGACATACGCGTAATTTCCAACCAGGTCAACCCCCCAGGCTTCGTTTGGCGTATTGAATGTGGTGACCCAGGTGGGTAGTGATGGATTGGATATGTCCAGAATCGTTAGACCCGCTTCGAGGTCGGCCACATACAATTTCGTACCCATGACTTCGACATCTACCGCCTTGCCCAGCGTTGGGCGAAATCCGGTTTTTACTGGATTTAAAGGATTGCTGATATCGATAATCTGGATACCGGCTTCGTGGTTGGCCACAATCGCGTAGTTGTTGTAAAGATCGAGATTGCCGCAGGGGGCGGTAAATGGCACCTTTGCCACTAAACGAGGGTTGCTTAGATTGCTTATGTCCAGGACAGCAAAACAGTTATAGAAGGTTACGTAGGCATAATTCCCGGACACCTCGATATCCTTCGCCTCGGTCCAGAGCGCCGAGGAGTAATACTGGATATTTTGTCCGAAAGCAATCGCCGTGGCGCAAAGAACGACCAATAAAATTACTTTTTTCATAACCCTTTCCCTCAGTTTTATTGTTATCAAAACATCGACATATTCTGGCTTATTTTTCCAAAATTCACAGCGAGGCCAACTATCTTAGATGTTTAAAAAATCGACAATAACCCTATAATCGGAGTTACGCCAATCTTTCCCTTAAGATACCTGACAAATGATATCCCAAAAATCGGTTTTTGGCAAGAATAATTTATAAAAAGAGTTTCCCCAAAATTTTAAATATGCAAATTCCAGATATCGCAAAAGCTAACTGTCTCAAATTCTATAGACTTAAAAGAAATTTATCGAAATTTATGGGGAAAGTCCTGTATATATAGGATGAGTTTCCCCGAAAAATTTTAAGGTGGGAGGAGGGTTAGT
>CAZTNJ010000212.1:0-2044 GCA_964614835.1 uncultured Ignavibacteria bacterium
ATATATCGAATCGCTGCCATATTTTGAGATTATGAGTAACTGGAAACAAAAGCGAATCAAACTTGAGGTTATCGCCGCCATAGAGTCGATGCATTCGGCATCGACAGGGACGATTTTGTCAAGACTGGCGGTAGATCCCGATCCCGATATTCGTAAAGCCGCAATAGTCGCGATGGGGATGACGGGCCATCCGGATATGGTTTCTTATATCAAAAATCTTATAGGACATCCGCAGGTGGATTTAATACTGATTGTGGCGGCGCTGGGAAGAATCGGCGGACAAAAATCTCGGGATGTTCTAATCGATTTATATGAAAATGATAGATTCTTCGTCGTTAATAAATTTAGCAGTAAAGATGAAGAATCAGCCAAAATGGCGATTATTCGGGCAATGGCCAATATCGGAGATGATGTCGCTAAAAGCAAAGTCGAACTCTATAGTCGTCAATGGTTGTCTAAAGGTAAACCTGCTAAATCTGATTTTTTAAGCAATACAGCCAGAATTTTATTGGGCGAAAAACCCAATTCATAGCAGCTAATCTATTATAAAACAATAACCTATCTTGATTTCTGTCCATTTAGCATTTTTCGCTATTTTCATAAAATAATTGTTGACAAAAATAAAAATTCCGATATCTTAATTATATCAAAATGATATCATTAATTGGAGGTTTAAATGAAAGAACGTGAATTGAGAGTGGCCAGCGGGTGGGGAATTTTAATCGCATTGTTAGTGATCCTCATCATGGCTATTATTGGAGCGGTATTTAATGAACCGCCAATCCGGATTATCTGTATTGTACTAATTGCCTTCGATGTGTTTCTTATAACCGGGTTGTTTATGGTGAATCCTAATGAAGGACAAGTCTTGCAGTTATTCGGGAAATATATCGGAACTGCCAAACAGGATGGTCTCCGATGGGCCAATCCTTTATATTCAACCAAACGGATATCGCTTCGAGTGAGAAATTTCGAAACCAGTCATCTCAAGGTAAACGATATCGATGGAAACCCAATAGAAATCGCGGCCATCGTAGTCTGGAGAGTTATAGACACAGCCGAAGCGACATTTCAGGTTGATAACTATGAAAACTTTGTGAGAATTCAAAGCGAATCGGCAATCAGAAACCTGGCCACACAACATCCTTATGATTCTCATGATGATAAACGCTTATCGCTTCGTGGCCACACCAGCGAGATAGCTAATCAGCTTCGCAAAGAAATCCAGGAGCGATTGATCCAGGCGGGTGTCGAAGTAATTGAGGCTCGAATAAGCCATCTCGCATACTCCCCGGAAATAGCCGAAGCGATGTTGAGAAGACAACAGGCTGGCGCTGTCGTTGCCGCCCGGCAATTAATTGTGGAGGGAGCAGTTGGGATGGTTGAGATGGCGTTAGAGCAGTTGGCAAAGAAAAATATTATAGAGCTTGATCAGGACCGCAAAGCGGCAATGGTGTCGAATCTACTAGTTGTTTTATGCGGTGAGACCGCCAGCCAGCCTGTTATCAATACCGGAACCCTTTACCACTGATATGGCTAATCGAAAATCATTTCTTTTACGGGTAGATTCCGAGCTTCTGGATGCTTTCCAGAGATGGGCGGATGATGAGCTTCGCAGTCTTAACGGGCAGATAGAGTATGAGCTACGTAAAGCCCTGGCTAACAACGGCCGGGGCCTTAAGCCAAAGAATGAAGGCGTTGATCCGAATAAAACCCCTGAAGCTTAATCTTTTTAATACTTTCATGCCTCAATACTTTTAATTTATCGCTGCCAAATAACTGCCATATTGACTGTATTGGTGCCGTAATGGCGCAAATAATGCCATAATGACATTGGCTATTGCGATGGAAGATCGACTGATTTCATAGTTGCCAGTCAAAATCATTATATACTAACGCTTTAGGCCGTTTGGCATGGCTATTGCTAAATTACCAGGCAGTAGAGACAAAAGAAAACAAAAAAAGACGGAGGATAAAAGATGTTTAGCTTCTTAATTCAGAATCAGCTATTACCGGTTGAAATCAAAGAGACCGAAAAAGATTA
>CAZTNJ010000212.1:2054-3149 GCA_964614835.1 uncultured Ignavibacteria bacterium
AATTCTTACCATTACCGGCGAAAAGAAAATTTCCGAAACCAATCGGGTTTGGGCCGAAAGAACCGGTGGCGAATTTTCCAGGACATTCCAGTTACCGGCGGATGTGGAAATCGGCAAAATCGAGGCATCGTATCAGGACGGCGTATTGAACGTCGTTATTCCAAAATCCGAAAAAATGCAACCGAAAACTATCGAAATTAAATAGGAGGTAAAAAAAATGAGAAGCCTAGTGAGACAAAGACCGCGGATGGCCAATTGGGGCCTGATGGATTTACGCGACGAAATCGAAAAGATGTTCAACGATTTCGGAGCGGGCGACGACGCCGGCGAAGGATTCTGGACGCCTTCGGTGGATATCAGCGAAGAATCGGATAAGCTGGTCATGACGGTTGAACTCCCAGGCGTCGACAAGAAAGATGTCAAGATCAGCCTTCATGAGAACGTGCTGACAATCGAAGGTCAGAAGACTCGTCAAACCGAAGAACAGAAAGATAAATACTATCGTTGCGAACGCAGCTACGGCAAGTTCAGCCGAAGCTTCACGCTCCCGACTAAAGTTGTCGCCGATAAAATCGAGGCCAACTACAAAGATGGCATTCTCTCCATAACTCTGCCTAAAGTAGAAGAGGCTCAACCGCGACAGATTCAAATCAAATAGCTCCTTCAGCCCCGAAAAATTCGGGGCTGTCAAAACCGGCCTCTTGAACAGGGGGCCGGTTTTGGCGTAAAAAAGGAAAATAGTAAGGATTTTTAGGAGGATTAATAAAATGTCTAAAGTAATAGGAATAGATTTAGGAACGACGAATTCCTGTGTAGCGATAATGGAAAGCGGCGATCCTGTCGTTATCGCTAATTCGGAAGGGGCCCGCACGACCCCATCGGTAGTGGCCGTTACCAAAACCGGCGAACGATTGGTCGGGCAACTGGCCAAACGTCAGGCCGTAACCAATCCCGAAAATACGGTCTTCTCGATAAAGCGGTTTATGGGACGGCAGTTTTCGGAAGTAACCCAGGAAATCAAGAATTTCCCTTATAAAGTCAAGGCCGGTCCAAACGGAGATTGCCGGGTTGAAATGAACGGCAAGGAATATTCGC
>CAZTNJ010000213.1:0-3147 GCA_964614835.1 uncultured Ignavibacteria bacterium
AAGGCTTCAAGCCAGCCAGACGACATAAGTCAACGGCCGCTTCGGTATGGCCGGCGCGCGCCAATACACCGCCATCGCGAGCCTGAATCGGGAATATATGACCGGGGCGACCCAAATCCTGGGGGCGCGTGTTTGGGTCGGCCAGGGCTTTTATGGTGGCGGCTCTGTCAAATGCCGATATACCAGTAGTCGTGCCTATTAGATAATCGACTGATACAGTAAACCTTGTCCCCATCTTGGCGGTGTTTACAGTCACCATCTGGTCAAGTTGCAGTTCTGCCAGACGGTCATCGGGAAGAGGAACTAAAATCAAACCGCGGGAGTATTTACTTATAAAATTTACGGCTTCGGTTTTTACTTTTTAGGCGGCCATATTAATATCGCCTTCATTTTCGCGATCTTCATCATCGCAGACGATAATGATTTTGCCCTCCTTAATATCATCTATGGCTTCCGCCACTTCATTAAAATCAGTCATGACTAACCTCAAAACCATGTTGGTTTAAGTATTCTACGCTCAAAGCGCTTGAATGCTTATTGATATTTTTCTGAATATACTTGGCGAATATATCAAATTCGAGATTTACATAATCGCCCGATTTACGGTATTGCAGGTTGGTGGACCTAATGGTTTCCGGGATTACCGCTATCGAAAAGGACGTATTTAGAATGTCAAAACAGGTCAAACTGATTCCATCAACCGCGATCGATCCTTTCTCAACAAGGTACGATTCGAAGTTATGGTTATATTCCACCTCCAGTATTGCCGAAGTGGAATTTCGGACGAAAGATTTTATCTTTCCGACGCAATCGACATGACCCAGAATCAAATGCCCTCCAAGGGGGTCATTCAATGTCAATGGCAATTCGAGATTAACGAAGTCGCCGGGAAGTAACCGTCGAAAATTCGTTTTCGCGACAGTTTCTGCAGTAGCGAATACTTGGATACCGGATTGGTCAATATTAATAGCTGATTGGCAGGCTCCGTTAATATTGATACTCCCTCCCCGCTTCAGGTATTGTCCCAAAGTTGGAGCAGCGAATTTTATCAATAGCCCGTCTCCAGCGGGGTCAGTAGAAAGTATTTGGCCAAGCTCTTTTATCAGTCCGGTGAACAACTATCTTAAATCTCCGATAATCAGACAATCGGCGCCGATTCGTTTTGAATCGACATTAAATAATTTCAGAGAACGGTCGACCGTTTTGATATTTAAATCGCCAACCGCGCTGATACCATCACCGATAATGATGGGGGCCGAAACGACAATTATTCTATCAGCCAGTTTCGATTTTAAAAAGCCGGTTATCGTTTCAGCTCCGCCCTCCACAAGCAAATTTACGACGCCGATTTTGCCCAGTTCCAATAAGGCTGCTTTGATATCGATAGAGTCCTTATTGGCCGAGATACGAATCGTTTCGCAATTTTTGGGGAATTTGGTTTGACTGGAGGTAATTATAATAGTACGAGCTTTCTTATCATTCAGAAGGTACAGATTTTTCTTCAATTTGCCGGACTTGCTTAACACTACGCGAATCGGATTGTTTCCTTTAACTAAACGAACCGTTAGTTTTGGGTTATCGCAATTGGCCGTGCCCGCGCCAACCAAAACCGCGTCGGATTGTGATCTTAACTGATGAGCATATTTAAGGGCCGCAGGCGAGGAAATCCAATGAGATGAGCCGTTTTTAGTGGCTATTCTGCCATCGAGGCTCTGGGCATATTTGATAGTTACAAATGGCATCCCGGTCGTAATATATTTCGCGTAAGGTTTAATTAAGTCGGCGCACTCGTTTTTCATTATACCGGTAGAAATAGAGATGCCGGCATTTTTCAGAATATCCAGACTGCGTCCGTTTATTTTCGGATTTGGGTCGGTAACGCCAACAACAACTCGTCTGATTTTGTTATTGATAATCGCCTGGGTACAGGGCGGTGTTCGGCCAAAAATGCAACAAGGCTCTAATGTTACATAAAGGGTAGCGCCATTCGCCTTATCGCCGGCTTCCTCAAAAGCAAGGATTTCCGCGTGCGGTTCGCCGGCTTTATGATGGTAACCTTCGCCAACGATATGGCCGTTTTTTACTATTACGCAGCCCACCATCGGATTAGGCGATGTTTTGCCTTCGGCCTTCTGGGCTAATTTAATCGCTTGCGCCATGAAGCGCTCATCTTGATTGAGGTATTTCATAAATTGCTGTCTCGGGGAATAAGCAAATAACAAAACCTGTCTTCTCTCATCCGGACTTTACCGTCGGCTCCCGAATTACACGGGATCTG
Organism: uncultured Ignavibacteria bacterium; assembly: GCA_964614835.1. Lineage (GTDB taxonomy): Bacteria > Zixibacteria > MSB-5A5 > UBA10806 > 4484-95 > JAAYTW01. The sequence continues at coordinate 2,279 of CAZTNJ010000213.1, forward strand.
TCCTAAAGGACTCGCGGGCTATCTCCGCCGGTCAGGGATTTTCACCTTGCCCCGAAGACAGTCGCAATATATACATCCAAACGAATAAGTCAAGGTTTTTAAACGTAACGATATATAGTCATAACTTACTATCTATTGTACTATTATAGCCAATCAGCAGACGCAATAATGTATTTTTCGGCGACCGTAAATTCGGCAGATTTATTTATGGTATGGCAATCCTTTGATAATCGTGATCGCGCGATAGAATTGCTCCAAAAAGATTACCAAGGTAAGCTGATGAGCAAAAGTCATCGGAGATAACGATAAACGCATATCCGCAAACTTTAGAATTTTCTCGGAAATTCCCAGGGCGCCGCCAATCACAAAGTGAAGTTTGACATCGCTGCGAGAACAATAATCGCCAACAAATTTGGCGAAATCTTTGGACGACAACGTGTTGCCGGTTCTGTCGAGTATAACCAGAAAATCATTAGGTTCGACCTCTTCGATAATCCGTTCGCCTTCTTTGCGAAGAACCTCCGCCTCGTTTTTTCCCTCAATGATTTTTTCTGATTTTAAATATTTGATCTCAAATTCGCAGTGAGATCCGATAAGTTTTTCGTAATGAGCGACATACTCTTTGGCAAAGTTGTTATGAAGTTTGCCGATTACAGTAAGTTTAATTTTATTCATTTTTCAACAACTCTAAATATAAATTTCTTTCTCGCGGGCCGTCAAACTCACAGAAATAGACGGCCTGCCATGTTCCCAATACCAGGCGACCTTTATCAACAATGATATTAGCCGAGTTTCCTATCAACGCGCTTTTTATATGAGCGTCCGAATTCCCTTCGCTATGTTTAAAACCACCAGATCGCGGCACAAGT
>CAZTNJ010000214.1:0-3121 GCA_964614835.1 uncultured Ignavibacteria bacterium
CGGTACCTGAGTTCGAAACACCGGCTTAGATTCGTATCGGTGATTACCTCAATATCTATCGGCGGCGTTATAATAGGGACGGCCGCGCTGGTTATAGTGCTTTCGGTGATGAATGGTTTCGAAGATGAAATACGATCGCGAATTATTGGAACCGGTTCGGATATTATCGTAAGCCATGTTACGGGTCAGGCCATCTCTGATTGGCGTCAATTGCAAAGTCAGATTGACAGCGTTGAGGGGGTGGTGGCAACCTCGCCTATTATCCAGAGTAAATGCGCTATCGCCAGCAAAACCGAAACTGATGGCGTTGTAGTTATGGCGGTTATACACGAAGAAGAGGCTAAAGTCAGCCGGATAACCGACTATATGCTCACAAAATCGATATCATTTAATACCCAGGATTCGAACATGGCCGGTATCTGGCTTGGCGTAAACCTGGCGGACCGTCTATCGGCCGGGTTCAATGATAAAATAAAATTGTTTTCTCTTAAAGAAGCCGCCAGTAGTATCTCCGGAATCGTTCCCAAGGCAATGAATTGCCAGGTGGCCGGAATATTCGAAACGGGAATGTACGAGTATGACGCCAATATGGTTTATATTTCCCTCGAATCGGCTCAATCATTGTTCAATCTCGGTGATAAAATAACCGCCATTTCGGTAAAGACCAATGATTACAATAATGCCGAGAACATCGGCAAAAAGATCGATTCGGTGATTGGCTACAAGTACTATTCCACCAGCTGGAAGGTGTTGAATAAAAACCTGTTTTCCTGGATGACCCTGGAGAAGTGGGCCAGTTTTATAATTTTATCGCTGATTATCGCTGTGGCGGCATTTAACATTATTTCATCGCTAATAATGATAGTATTGGAAAAACGCAAAGAGATTGGTATTCTGATGTCGCTGGGGATGTCTAATCCGCGAATCAAAAGGATTTTTATCTATCAGGGAATTACTATAGGCGCTTTCGGCGGAATAGTGGGGTGCTTGATTGGATTCATTGCTTGCTTTATCCAGTATCGATTTCATGTTATCACGTTACCCTCGGAATACTATTTTATAAGCGCTTTGCCCGTTAAAATGCAATTGCTTGATTTCGTAAGTGTCGGCCTGGCCGCCTTTGTCCTGTCTTTTTTGGCCACTCTTTATCCTGCGGCGAGGGCAGCCCGGATGAATCCGGTGGAGGCGATACGATATGAATAGTAAATCTACCGATTTCAACGGTAGGAAGGTTATTGTAAAGGCCGATACAATAAATAAAAGTTTTTTATCTGGACGCGGTAACCTTGAAGTGCTAAAAGGGGCTAGTCTCGAACTCCACGAAGGCGAGATGGTGTTACTCCTGGGGGCATCCGGAACCGGCAAATCGACATTTTTGCATATACTGGGAACTCTCGATCAGCCTGATTCGGGGTTGGTATCCTACGATGGCCTTAACGTTAACACCTTGAAACATAATGAATTATCGAAATTTCGCAACGAAAAAATCGGATTCGTTTATCAATTTCATCACTTATTGCCCGATTTCAATGCCCTCGAAAATGTGATGCTTCCTGGCCTGATAATGGGCATGCAAAGAGAAAACGCCGCCGAAAATGCCTTTAAATTACTAAAAGCTGTTGGTTTGGAAAATAGAGACACGCATAAACCTAATCAGCTCTCCGGTGGGGAAGCGCAACGCGTAGCTGTTGCCAGAGCATTATTTAATAAACCTCAGGTCGTATATGCCGATGAACCTACTGGGAACCTGGATAACAAAACCGGTGCGGCTTTGTTGGAGTTGTTCTTAGAACTCAACGCCAGGTTCGGCCAAACTTTTTTTATAGCCACTCATAATGAGCGGTTGATGGAACAAATAGAGCGAAGGTATCTAATAAAAGATGGCGTTATTACAGATAACTCCAAAGGCTGATTTGGTTGGATATCGTTATGCGGAACAGCCGAAGGAGAATATTTGTTTAGCCTTTTGAGAGGTAATAAATATGCTTTGTCAAGATTGTAACAAACGCGAAGCCAACATCCACCTGACGCAAATAATCAATAACGAAAAAATCGTGCTAAATTTGTGTAAGATTTGCGCCGAGAAACGCGGATTCCATTCCCCATTTGAACAGGTACCTTTTCCTCTAGCGGAATTTGTTACCGGGATGATTGGGCCATCTAAAGAGAAACCTCATAGTAAAAGCGAAAAAGGGGATGTCCAAGAAAAGAAATGTCCTGGATGCGGATTGACTTTTTCGGAATTTGGCCGAGTTGGCCGTTTGGGATGCGCCAGATGTTATCAAACATTTCGCCCGGAATTGACAGATATTCTCCGTAAAATCCATGGTTCGGCTGACCATCGCGGTAGAACGGTCGTTCAGCCTTCGGAGGATTTACAGCCTATCCGCGAAGAAAAACGGCTCCGCGAGGAATTAAAGCGGGCTATAGAATCGGAAAATTTCGAGGCCGCCGCGCGACTTCGGGATGAAATTCGCAACCTGTCGATCCATCAGGAAATGGGGGAGAAATAGTCATGTTTGAAGAAATGGCGCATCGCCCGGCATCCTGGTTGACCGGTAAGGGACCCGAATCGCAAATCGTGCTATCATCGAGAATTCGTCTTGCGCGCAATATTACCGATTTCAAATTCCCGCCATCCGCCGATACTGATACCCGGGAAAAAATCGTTGAATTCGTTTCGGCTGCTTTTAAAAAAGCCGGGCTAAACAATAAAGGCAATTTCTACGGTTCGGATAAAATTACGCCGATCGACCAGAGTTTCCTGGTCGAACGGCATTTGATTTCCCCGGAGTTCATGCGGGATGGCACTGGCCGCGGGCTGTTTATCGATAACAGCGAACGATTGTCAATTATGGTTAATGAAGAAGATCACGTGCGGCTGCAAGTGATATCATCCGGCTTATCGATGGCCGAATGTTGGGATTATGCTTTCAGCATAGATTCCGAAATAGCCGGCAAGCTCGAATATGCCTATGATGAAAAATTCGGCTATCTGACTTCGTGCCCAACGAATGTCGGCACAGGCTTAAGGGCTTCGATATTAATCCATCTTCCAGGTCTGGTATTAACGAGGGAAATCGATAATGTCATTTCCCGTATTTCTAAGGTCGGATTAGTC
>CAZTNJ010000215.1:0-3111 GCA_964614835.1 uncultured Ignavibacteria bacterium
TTTTTAACGGACCTGGGGTTTACTGCTTATAAATTAGGATTTTTGATATTTATTTACCCGGTTCTACTTCTTTATTTTTTGGATGAAGCCAGCCTTAAGGAGGCATTTGGAATCGGTTATGTTTGGGGCAGCGTATTTAATATGGCTCTGCTCTACGGTGTGTTCTGGGCGACCGTCCCAGGGACTTTTGGCGCGATAATTATCCTCGCCCTTGTGCCGGCGTTTCAGTGCTGGCTTTATCGTTTGGTTGCGAGGCGATCGGCGGTTTTGGGGTTGATTCTTTGGCCATTATTATGGGTTGCTTTCGACTATCTTAGAACTTTTAGCGAATTGAACTTTCCCTGGTCCGATTTCGCTTATACGCAAAGCTACTATTTACCGCTAATCCAGATTAGCGAGGTAACGGGACTCTACGGCGTGTCGTTGATGATATATATTGTCAACGCTTTGATTTTCGCATCGTTCATTTTTAACGTTAATCGGATAAAGCAAAGAATCTTATTGGTCACGGCATTATGCCTTCCGCTGATATTTTTAATCTACGGTCTGGTGCGAATACCATCCGATTCCGAATCCGGGAACATCAGGGTTGCTATCGCGCAAGGAAATATCGGCCCCGATATCAAATGGGAAAATGGCGGCGATCGGATAAGCTATAATTCATTTGTTGAACTAACCCGGCAAGCGGCCAAGGATAGCGCCCTGTTGGTAGTCTGGCCGGAAACCGCCATGCCGTTTTATCTTCTGCACGAACCCGCCAAATATTTAGCGCTTAAATCCCTCATCGACTCCCTACATATTAATATCCTAACCGGCATTCCCGAATATGAACGAGTCGGCAAAGACGAGTACATATATTTTAATGCTGCCGTTTTATTGCAGCCCGGAAATCACCCTATCCAGACATATTCAAAAATAAAATTGTTACCGATGAGCGAACGAATCCCGTTTTCGGGAAGATTTAAAATCCTAAAAGATATCCATCTGGGTCAGGCCGATTTTTCATCCGGAAGAAACCCGGTGGTGTTTAGGCTGGATAGCTTAAAATTCGCGGCTCTGATATGTTTTGAATCGGCTTTTCCCGGATATTGTGCCGATTTTTGCCGCAACGGCGCCATGTTTTTGGTTGTTATAACCAATGATATGTGGTTTGGACCATCGTCGATACCTTTTCAGCACGCGCAGATGTCGATATTTCGGGCGATCGAAAATCGGGTGCCCGTTGTCCGTTGCGCCAACACCGGCGTGTCGATGTTTATCGATAGATGGGGGAGAGCCACTAACCGGACAGCGACTTTCGTGCGCGCGTTGGAAATTGCGGAAATCCGGCCCGAAAAATCAGCAAGCCTGTATAATCGCTATGGCAATTGGTTGCCACTGGCATGCACGATAATTATACCGTTGATAATTGCGTTTGCCTTTTTGGGGCGAAAAGGATATATTAAATAATATGAATCGATTAATTTTATCGCTGGTTTTGCTTTCGATGATTATCTTTGGTTTTAGTTTGATTTTCGCCGGGATAGGCGATTGGCACAATTATACGTATTCCGAGGATGCTACCGCGATCGCCTCCGACAGCCAAAGAATTTTCTGCGGCACTACCGGCGGCCTCATTCTTTATGATATCGAAAACGGTTCGCTGAAAAAATTCCTTAACTCGGAGGGCATTGGCGATGTCAATGTCAAATCGGTAACCTTTGATTCGGCGGGGAATTTATTCGCCGGCGGCTCCAATGGTACGCTTACGAAAATTACGCCTGATAATCGGATTCGGGTTTATAATTTTGAATATCGGACCGGTATCCGCTACTTTTTAGTCGATTTATTTGCCGATGGGGAAATTCTCTGGGTGGCAACCGAAATCGGCGTGGCTAAATTTCTGATAAATCATGGCGGCGGTGAATTTCAGGATATCGCTCCCCAATTGGGGCAGATTCCCCTTGAGACATCGGTACGAGCGGTTTTGGTGATTGGGGATTATATCTGGGCCGGCACCCAAAGCGGAATAGCTTATATGGAAAAACACAACAACCTTCCGCAAAATCCCGGGAATTGGCGGTCTTATAGGCAAGGAGAATCTGGACTTACAAACGCCAATGTCTATTCGTTGATTTCATCGGGTGATACGCTGTTCGCGGGAACGGCCGATGGGGTTTATTCGTTCGGAAACGATTCTATCTGGACCAATATCGGGTTGACCGGAATGGTAATTTTTAAACTAGGTCAGCATGATGGTATAATAGATGCGGCCACCGATAACGGCATCTACCGAAGGACCGAATCGGGTTGGAATCTTATCGCGGTCGATAGCCTTAAATCGACTCGTGCCCGTGATATCGCTTATGATTTCGAAGGAAACATCTGGGGAGCATTCTATCGAGGCGGATTCGCGAGGTTTAATGGCGTTTACTGGCAGATATATAAAGTACCCGGACCAGCTACGGACGCTATTATCAGGTTGGCGATCGATTCGGCCAAAACCGTTTGGATGACTCACGATGGCGCCGGATTAACCAGTTTTGATGGCGTTAACTGGATTAATTACAACTATGCGAATTCAGGTTTAAGAGGAAACGGAGCTTACGCTGTTACATATGATAAATCGCGAAACTCTCTCTGGATTGGGAGTTGGGGAGATGGTTTATTCTTTTATAATCTTACCGATTCGATATGGATTAATTATCGCGAAACCAATAGCCCGTTTCAGGGGGTCTTCAATGGCTCGTTTTATGTTGCTCTGCCAGGTTTGACTCTGGATTCGCGCGATAATATATGGGTGGTAAATCTTGCCGGTGTAAATCCGTTTGGGGGCAACAATACGGCTTTGGTAGCTTTCGACAAGGACGATTCGCTTTGGCAGGTTTATTATGAAAATTCTCAACAGATTCCGGATAATGTCGTCACCAATGTTGTTGTCGAAGATAACGATTTGATTGCCGCCGGAGGCACAGGAGCCTGGTGGTTAAATTTCGGCGCAGAGGTTTTTGGCGATGCCGATGATGTTTGGCATGGAAAAATTTTGGACGTGACCGATATCAGGGCGATGGTGTTTGATAATTCCGGTAGATTAATATTCGGGAGTCCCAGCGGTTTGGCGTATTACAGTTT
>CAZTNJ010000216.1:0-3026 GCA_964614835.1 uncultured Ignavibacteria bacterium
ATGATAGAACACTATTTTCGTTAACAATTCTATTTGCGATCGTATTAAGAATTGGGGGTTGATTACCAGCTTCAATAACCTGTAAAAGAACCTGTTGAGTATCGGCTAAACCTTCTGGATCGCGAACTATAAACAGTAATGGATATATGCCAGATTGATTATACAACGGGATAAAATTAAAGGTCGCAGTACCATCGCCATGTAAAACAAGAGAAGATCTGCTCGGGGCGCCCTGGACGAATATTGTGTCGATTGTTGAATCAGGATCAGTCGTGTAGATGTTAAAGGCAAGTGTATCTCCTTCAACAACCGATTGATTCGCGATAAAGGCCATGGTTGGCGGTTGATTTCCGAGATCATTCACAAGAATGAATGTCCCTTTAATATCGCTGTCTCTATTGTCGGTAGCGCGGATATTTATCTGGAAAATACCCGCCTGGGTATAGTCCGGCATGAATGTTATGATACCATGACCATTACCCGAATCAATCACGCTACAGTTTTTAGGCGGTCTTGGATAATTCCATAAACTCAAGAATATGCTATCTCCATCGGGGTCGGTAGCCGTAATTGGTACTATCAATGTGTCGGCTTGGTCAATTTCGTATGTACTAAAAGCTGCCAAAACGGGCGCGCGATTCCTGCCTAAAATCGTCAAATGCACGGTTAATAGTTTTTCCATTGGCGGCGTGCCGGTATCAACCACTCTGAATATCGCGGAATCAATACCGGCTTGCGTATAGTCAGGCGTGAACGTGAAGCTCCCGGTGCGGTCATGATTATCGGCAAATGTCGCGTTTAGCGGAAGCCTTACGGCCGATAAATATAATGGCGCGGAAGATGAATTAGTTGAGTCATAGGCGAACAAAGTCGCGCGTAGAGTGGCGCCTTCAAAAACCACCGAATCACCGGCATACCGAAGGGTAGGCGGCATATTCACATCAATGGTTGTTATCTGAACATGTAGCGAGGCGCTTAATCCTAACTCATCCGTAGCTATAAAAACTATAGTATCGACACCGCTATCGAAATAGTTCGGACGGTAGTCAAATGAACCGGTTCCGTTTCCATAATTGATAAATGTCATCCGGGGAGCTAAATTCGCAACTGACAACGATGGCGGTTGAGCGCCATCCGGGTCAGTCGCGCTGACCATGAATACCAGGGAATCGCCTTCGGCGACACTTCTGGGCGTAATTGGGATACATACTGGAGGACGATTACCTGTTGCAACCACAGTAACGTGGATGTTCTTAGAAACCGTAAATGCTTGATCATGCGCATCAATGGTAAACGTATGGTTGCCGGCTTGGCCATGCGCCGGTTTGAACCAGAGTAAGCTCGAGCTACGATCCAATTGGATAAAATTCGCATTAAAGGGCAAGAATCCACACTCAAAGGTCAACGAATCATTATCTGGATCAAAGGCGACAATAATTATGCCGAGGCTATCCCCTTCAAAAATCGTATGGCTTGTATCGATGGCCGCAAATACAGGCGGCTGATTACCCGCTTCCAGTACCGTAATTTGCACCGTTTCGCTATCGCGATATACGCCATCAGACACGAAAATCACCGGATAGTAGATTCCCGCCTGCGTATAGTTTGGATGGAAGCTAATTACACCCGAAGTCCTATTTGAGTTAAGGACTATGGCATTATTGGGTAAATTAGCTCCGCTAAAAAACAGGCTATCGTTATCTGGATCGCTTGCAGAAATATTGACATGTAGACTTTCACCTTCAGTAACGCTCAGCGATCCGATCGTGGCCAGTATAGGAGAACGACCAATGTCGACAACGGTTATTTGAACTCCTTCAGTATCGGCCAGCTGACCATCGGTAGCTATGAATAAAATCGTATAAATTCCAGCCTGGTTGAAATTTGGACTGAAGTTAAATGTCCCTGTTCCATCACCGTGGCTTATAAAAGATGCGTTCAAAGGCAGGGTTGAGGTTGTTAAAACAGGAATAGTTAAATCTTGATCGTGAGCGGTCACAGTAAAACTAAGATTCTGTCCTTCATTTACAACTCTGGGTCCAATCGGGTCGATTGTTGGGCGCTGATTACCAGCATCTACCACAGTAATCCGAACAGTTTCCGTATCCACAAGTGAACCATCAGAGGCCAAAAAACGAATATCATAGGCTCCCGCCTGCGTGTAATTAGGAGCGAAACGAAAATAGCCAAGTCCATTGCCCGAATCAACAAACGTCGCGTTTAAAGGTAGGTTCGGTATGCTTAAACTGGGAATTACAGAATCCGGGTCGCTTGCAGAAACCGTAAAGGCCAGAATAGTGCCCTCCATTACGGAGCGCGGCGGAATAGGATCCCAGATAGGAGCACGGTTGCGATTTAATACCGTAATATTAATCGATAAAGTATCTTCTAATATACTATCGCTTGCGATAAAAGTAACCGTATAGTTGCCATTATCAAAATATCCCGGCGTATAGAGGAATAAACCAGTACCGTTACCGCTATCGACAAAACTGGCATTTACGGGTAAATCATAAGCAGAAATAACGGCCGGCTCATCATCTATATCAGTAACCTGAATAAGTAATCTGAGTGAGTCGCCTTCCTGGATAGTTTGCGGTCCGATATATGAGAACACAGGCGCCAAATTGATATTGTTAACATTAATAACAACATTTTGACTATCGGCGCTTTCACCATCGGTGGCAATAAAAGTTATTGTATAAATGCCCGATTGGTAGTAACTCGGAGCAAACAAGAAAAATGCATAGCCATTTCCCGAATCGCTCAAACTTGCGTTTAGCGGTAGTTCAGTCGATTCAATAATAGGAGGACCATCAGGATCCGATGCAGAAATCGTGATTCTTAGAGTATCGCCCTCATTGATAAAATATGGTGTAGGAATCGAATCAAGCACAACAGCCCTGTTAGTATTGTTAACGGTGATAGCAACTAATTCAGAATCAGCTAAGCTGCCATCGGAGACGATAAAGCGAACGTTATATGAACCAGCTTGAGTGTAATCAGGATTAAATGTGAACAACCCA
>CAZTNJ010000217.1:0-3005 GCA_964614835.1 uncultured Ignavibacteria bacterium
GTCGATATTCCCTTTGGGCTGCTTTTTATCTTTGATAATTTCGGCGAATTTCCCTTTGCTGACAACAATCGCGCCGGGGCCGAAATAATTATCGACTGGATCGACTAAAGTGCCGCCGCTAATAATCAAATCACTCAATTTTGCCTACTCCCCCGCTCAATAGATAAAGAACGGCCATCCTGATAGCCACGCCGTTGGTGACCTGCGGCAATATAACAGAATCCGGTCCATCGGCAACCTCGGATGAGATTTCCACGCCGCGATTCATCGGGCCGGGATGCATTATCGTGAAATTGGGTTTGAGATATTTAAGACGTTCTTTGGTGATTCCGAACCGGATACTGTATTCGCGCAACGATGGCAGCAGCCCCGATGATTGCCGTTCCTGCTGCAAACGAAGAACGTTGACCACATCGGCGCCTTCGAGAGCCTCTTCGATACGAGTGTAAACATCGACACCGAACTTCTCAACTTCATACGGAAGCAATGTCGAGGGGCCGCAGACTGCCACGCTGGCGCCAAGCGTTTTCAACCCCCAGATATTAGAACGGGCAACCCGCGAATGTTTGACATCGCCGACAATTACCACGCGGAGCCCTTCCAGCTTGCCATATTTATCGCGCATTGTGAGCATATCGAGCAGGCCCTGGGTCGGATGTTCATGAGTGCCATCGCCGGCGTTGATAATTTTCGATTCGCAGTTTTGGGTTAAGAAATAAGGGGTGCCGCCGACCGAATGGCGAATCACCACCATATCGATTTTCATTGCTTCGATATTCCAGATGGTATCCAGAAGAGTTTCGCCTTTGGTTACCGATGAGGTTGCTTTCGAGAAATTGATTTGATCGGCCGAAAGTCTCTTCTCGGCCAGTTCAAACGATATGCGAGTACGGGTCGATGGTTCATAGAAAAGATTTAAGACGGTTATATGGCGAAGAGTCGGGACTTTTTTAATGGGACGGGATAAAATTTCTCGGAGAGTGACAGCTGTATCGAGGAAAAGATTAAGATCGGCCGCCGGTACGCCTTCCAAACCAAGCAGATGAGGCGACCTCAATTTCACCGGGTGGGTCCCCCATGTTGCTCGAGCGAGACGCCATCGCTGCCATCCTGTTCGCTTAGACTGACCAAGACATTTTCCTCGCGGTAAGTCTGTAATTCGATACCGACATAATCGGCGCGTATGGGCAACTCGCGATGGCCGCGATCGACCAATACCGCCAGCTGGATACATCTGGGGCGGCCGTAATCCGAAAGCTCGTTTAAGGCGGCCCGGACAGTTCGGCCGGTGTAAAGGACATCATCAACCAGCACGACAATCTTATCGTCGATTGAAAACATCAGGTCGGTTTTTTGGACAATCGGCTGATCGAGTCGGGTCTGTATATCATCACGGTAAAACGTGATATCGATAGCTCCCACTGGAAGCGCTATCTTCTCTATCCGCTCGATTGCTTGCGCCAATCGTTCGGCGATAATCGCGCCGCGGGTGCGAATTCCGATAATGACCATATCTTTGGCGCCCTTGTTGTGCTCTACAACTTCGTAGGCGATTCGGTCTATTGATCGGGCCAGCCCGCGACTGTCCATTATTTGCGTATCAGCCATCGTAAAAAAAAGCCCCTTTCGGGGGTGCTTATTTTATTTCTCCATAACCTTGCATTCTAAGGATTCAAGAATACGTATCAATCGCCCGCCTGTCAAGATTTATTTTAAAGGATTTTCAATATAGGGTATTTTGATAGCAACCGGGGCTTTACATGCAAAGCCCCACGCGGACGTAGCATTTTTAAAGATAAAAAAGCGAACCGCCAAAAGCGATTCGCCTTTAAAAGTTAATTATATCGTAATCAATAAATACGGCGTAACGGCGGAGTTGGCGGGAAAAAATGGCAATGGCGCAAAGTTGAAACTCCCTTGAGATAAGCCACCAACCGCGAGATATCCGAACCGCGGAATTCGCAATTTCCGTTGATATCGCCTGACACATACAGGTACGATTGGGTGGAATCCAGATAACAACTATCGACCGGTTGTGGGCCGAATCCCTTAAAATAGCGCACTCCATAGGTGACATCGGCGGCGCCCACAACGCTATCGCCGTTGATATCGCCTATATAATAACGACATGCAGGAGCCGCAATAATCGCGAAACTGCTGTCGGATACATCGGAGCCGACAACATTTACCGTGTTCCAGACTCTAATTCGGGCTACGCAATCAGGCGATTGGTTATCGGGCACGGTCCATTGATAAGTCTGCGGATTGCCATGGGTTTTCGACTGGATTGATAGCCACTCTATTCCCATATTAGTCGAATAATCGATCGCGAAACTATCTATGGATGCCGAATCAGCGGTAGTCCAAACAATTGTGTATGTCGAACCGATAATCCAATCTTCCCCCCCATTTGGGGCTATAAGCGTAACATTTGGCGCCGGTGGTGGTTCATCCAGAGGTACGGTTAATGGCATTCCCAGGGCGGCTCTCTCATCGGGACCGCCTGTTACACGGCCATCCCCGTTGACCAGATACGTGTTACGGCCGTTTGTTTTAAACCAGAAATTGCCTACACAATAGCCCGAATAGCTCGTTAGACTACCGACCGGATTGCCTTCCTCGCTTTGCAATACGATAGCAGGAGGGGCAGTAATACAAGAAACACCGGCCAAAAGCACGTTATCGACCACATCATGACGCGGAAACATATAGCTCGCCGATTGACCATAGCCGGTAGCAATACAGGCAAATTTCGGCGTAAGTAAATTCATGAAATTTGCGTTCATTGAGCTTTCACTACCGTGATGATTCACATGAAGCACTTCAACGCCATATGAGCTTAATATCGGATGAGCTCCGCCAGGCATCATGGTTTGGGCCAAAGGCGTTTCCAGGTCGACCTGGTCGGTTGTCCTATTGGTGCACCATCCATCTAACTCGCCGCCTCCCAAATCGCCGCCATAAATATAATCGAAATCGTGATATTTGATAAGCAGAGCTATAGA
>CAZTNJ010000218.1:0-2960 GCA_964614835.1 uncultured Ignavibacteria bacterium
TTAACTATGTATAAATTAATCGAAAATGTTACCGCTCAAACCCCAACCGGCTTGCCGCCTCAACGCAAGTTATTTCGTTTGAAATCAGGTCCATATACCGGACGTTTGGTTTTGCTTTACGCGAAATCGGCCAACGAAATTGTTTTGCGGTGGACAGACGATCCCTACGGCGATTGGAGCGCGCCGCAAACCATTGTTTCCGATTCATCCGATTATCCGTTCAGCGCCGTTATCGATAGCGATGGGCATATCTATATAGCTTACACCAAACAAACGGTGCTTAGCGCGGTATTCGTGAAATTGACATTTAGCGCGGGAAATTGGATCGCCGGAACTCCCGCCACAATCTGCAACAGCGGACCTTGCCATTATCTTGCGATTGCCCGTATGTCCGCCAATGAAATGTGGTGCGCTTACGCGTACTTCAATAGCGGCCTTGGAGTATATTCGATTCGCTCAAAAGTTTCCTATGATCTCGGTGTTACCTGGGGAAGCGGCCCCGCTGACAGCGGCCAGCAGATTTCGGAACCGGGATCGGATATGCCATATGTTTGTCTGATTCAGGTCGGCGCGAATTTATTCGCGGTCTATTCTCAGGCTCGTTCAGATTTATATTTCCGGCAGCGGGTAGGCCCCGCCGGCGATTGGGAAGATCCGGTACATATCGCAACCGCCGATTATATCGACTATAATTTCGATTGCGGCAGTTCGCCCGACCAAAAGCTGGGAATAGCGTTTTGCCCATCATTAACAAATAGAATCTATTTCCGCGAATATGATGGGGTCGCATTAAGCGGTATTCAAGAGGCGGTTCAATATCGGGGACGTTCGCCGCAAGTCGCGTACCTGATGAATAAGGCGCATATATTTTTCGCCCGTTCCGCCGGCAATGATTTCTGGATTCCGGCTTACGCGATCAAAGATGGCGCCAATTTTGATTACAACGAAATGTTTTCCGGCGTTGGCCAGTTCGATAAAGTGCTTCTGTACAGCGAATCGGCCTCCATGCATTTCGCCGATAAAACAGCCGAGGCAATCAGCGAATCCTCGGCCGATATCTATCATCCCCAAACATATGCGCTGCTCTCATCCAGTGGAGATTGTCTCTATATTGGGAAAGCCGATAAATTTTTCTGCGCGGCTATCGTTCTTTCGACTGCCGGAAGCGGCGGTTCTGTGGTCTGGGAGTATTTCGATGGAGGCGACTGGATTGAATTTACGCCAGTATCTGGAGCTTATCAGTTCAATCAACCAAGTCAAATGATCACTCTCTGGGATGATACCGAATCGGTTCCGCCATCATGGCAGGCTTGCGCGGTGAACTCCGAATATATGTACTGGGTAAGAGCCCGAGTTGTTAACCAATATACATCGCCGCCGGTTGGCACGCAAATTCTGGCGACCGCGAGACTCAATCAATTCGTCAAAACAGCGGAGGCCGCGTGAACAAAACCTTGAATTACCTTCGGGGAGGCCGTAAATGGTTGGCGCCAAATTTATCTGTCTGGGGCAATAATGCCACTTACCGGATGCCGCTGGCGCTGATTGAGGAATCATCCCCAAAACGACTGATATTTTGTCTTGCCGAATTGGGGGGAGAAGATCAATTCGTAAACTACGCGGATTTGGTTGACAGCCTCGGCAATACCCTTCCGGCGAAAATAGCTAACCCCATTGTCGTGATTATCCCTCGTGGCGAAACGCCGTGTTTTCTGGTGGGCAAACCATCTAACAGCGGATTTAAAATTGCCTGTAATTCGTCCTCCGGTCAGCCGGTTGTTGATATCCTGATAATGGAGGTGGATTCGCTATGAGTTTTACCAGCCTGGAAATTGTCCGCAAACATATCCTGGAAAAGCATCTCGGCATAAATCGTATCGATTCTGAACCGATTCAGTTATTGGCTGAAAATCATGTCAGGGTAGCGTTTCCTCCAATACAAAACGGAACAGAAATCGTTAAGGCGATAACCCGGGTAAAACCTGATTTTCGGACTATAAGCTTTGAATCAAGCGAACAGATAGCTTTACCTGAAAAGCCAATTGTCAAAGATACTGTGGTTATCGCCAGCGATAGTTCGCTCGGATTGGTTTACCGAGAAAATCTCGATTACATCGTTGATTATGCCGCCGGAATCGTAACCAGAATTCCAACCGGCGCGATTACATCCGCGCAAAACTCGATTATCTGGTATCTGCCTTACAGGGTATATATCAAAGACATCGATTATCAAATAATCTATGCCAAAGGTGAAGTGACCCGCCTTTCAGATGGCGCGATTCATTCCGGCCAATCGCTTGAAATCGATTATGTATCCGAGTTTGGCATTGTCGATGACGATGTAATCAATAACGCCATCAATGAAGCAAACGAGGCGGTGCTAAATTATATCGACAACGCTTATGTCGATTCGGTTGATAAATCGCTGGTTATTGGCGAAACATATCTGGCAATCGCGATTCTTTGTCGGATAAAGGCGGTCGAGTCGGTCTCCGCCGGCATTTCCGAAAACATGAAGTCATCATGGTTGGCTATTGCCGACCAATATAAAAACGAGGCTTATTCATTTTTGGGGAAATTCGCCGCGGCTGCAGGAAGTCTGGCTATACCTAAAAAAGCTTGAATCAATTAAGGATTAAAATGAAGAAAATACTTGGAATAAAATTCACATGGTACGCGACCAGTCTGATTTTAATGGCAATCGCGTTCTTCGCCTCAACCGCGGCCGCTTTCGATATCGGCCTGGTCGGCGTAAGCGACACGTTATCTTTCGGGCCGCTTTTATGCCGCGATACTCTGGGTAAAGAGGCCTCGCCCGATTCGGTGCATGTATTGGTATGGTATGGCGGATGCGGCAACAATACTTGCACCTATACCGCTCGAAGCATCTCTCCAAAAAGCGAAAGCTATATCGATACAACGGCTCTGGGCGGCCATCAATATTTCTACTATAAAACTAT
>CAZTNJ010000219.1:0-2947 GCA_964614835.1 uncultured Ignavibacteria bacterium
ATTTACTACACCTATATCGAATCCTGGACGCTCGGTTTTAGTTTCTTCTCGCTTTTCAAATCGTATTTCGGAGAAATAACTTTTGAATCGATGGGAAGTTTTCTTTCCAGCTACCAAGGTTTGAGTGAGGGATATTTCAGAAGTATCTGGCCGGCTTACATATTCATGTTAATCACGCTCACGCTGAACGTGTATGTCCTTTATAATGGAATATCAAAAGGAATTGAGCGCCTGGCCAAAATCGCGATGCCGGCATTGATTATTTTCGCGCTTATATTGTTAATCCGGGTTATCACTTTAGGAACTCCGGATCCCGTCGGCCATCCCGATTGGAATGTCGCTTCCGGTTTTGCTTTTATCTGGAACCCTGATTTCTCGAAATTGTCGAGCGCCTCGATCTGGCTGGCGGCTGCCGGTCAAATATTCTTTACGCTAAGCGTTGGCCTGGGATGTATCCAGGCTTACGCCAGTTATGTCCGTGAAAACGAGGATATCGCGTTGGGCGGCCTGGCGACAGCTTCAACCAACGAATTCGTCGAAATTATATTTGGCGGAAGTATAGCCATACCGGTGGCCGCGGCATTTTTCGGGGTGGTGGTGACCCAGCAAATTGCCGCGGGAGGCTCATTCAATTTGGGATTTGTTTCGATGCCTATCATATTCCAAAAAATCCCATTCGGCCAGTTTTTCGGATTTCTCTGGTTCCTGCTGTTATTTTTCGCCGGAATTACCTCATCAGTGGCATTATCGCAGCCTCTAATAACATTCTTAAAAGATGAATTCAAGCTCAGCCATAAGAAAGCAACTCTGGCTGTGGCGTTGACCGCCTTTATCGGAGTCCAATTTGTAGTCTTTTTCCTTGGGCATGGGTTCCTCGATGAAATGGACTACTGGGCCGGCACTTTTGGATTAGCATTCCTGGCTTTATTCGAGGTGATAATTTTTGCCTGGATATTTGGGATGGATAAAGGCTGGGAAGAAATAACTCGCGGCGCCGAAATAAAAGTCCCAAAGATATTTTACTATATCCTCAAATATGTGACGCCGCTCTATCTGTTGTTTATTTTTATTAATTGGCTATACAGAGATGCCATCCCGATTTTTCTGATGAAAGGGGTAAAGCCCGAAGATGTCACTTATCGCTGGGGAGCGCGCGGCTTGATGATAATCATACTGGCGACATTACTGTTTTTAGTATATCTGGCCTGGAAACGCAAAGCTAAACCGAATGAAAAGTAGAAGGAGCGATTGCGATGAAATTTACGACAGCCGGGATTTTATTTATGGTGGCTGCCTGGGGGGCGGTTATAAGTCTGGTGGCGTATACATATATTAAAGTGCTTAGGCTGAAAAAGAAAGATTAGGGATACTCTTTGGGTTACTCTACCCGGACCGCGGGGACGGATACCTGTTTTATTCATTTCCACTCCTATCTTGACTATTTCCCCTATATATGATAATATCCTTCAATTGAAATGGAGGTACTTTGACTGATGATGTTTTGCGGGATGATACTCCCGATTTCTTAAAACACAGGCTGGAAAAATTAGAGGCTCTGCGTAGGGCCGGGATTAATCCATATCCCTATCGTTTCGAACGAACCCATAATTCAGCAGAGATAATTAGCAATTTCGAAAAATTAAGCGCAGATAACATTCCGGTTTGATTTGCCGGAAGAATTACAGGCGTGCGCGGCCATGGCAAAACAACGTTCGCTACTCTTCAGGATGCTTGGGGGAAAATGCAAATTTACGCCCGTAAGGATGATTTGGGCGATAAATGGGGGTTTTTCGACCTGATAGATATCGGCGATTTTATCGGCATTGAAGGGACCGTTTTCCGCACTCATATGGGAGAAATTACTATCCGGGTTTCAGCCGCCGAGATGCTGGCGAAATCGCTTCGTCCACTGCCTGAAAAATGGCACGGCCTTCAGGATAAGGAACTTCGTTACCGCCGCCGTTATCTTGATCTTATCGCTAACCCCGAAGTTAAAGAGTTATTCATTAAGAGGGCGAAAATCATCAGTGAAATCCGACAGTTTCTTGATGCGCGCGGATTCATCGAAATCGAAACGCCGGTTCTTCAGCCGATTTATGGCGGCGCGGCCGCTCGCCCGTTTATTACGCATCACAACGCCCTCAATATGCAGCTTTATCTGCGAATCGCGGATGAGTTGTATCTCAAGCGCTTAATAATAGGCGGATTCGACAAAGTTTACGAATTGGCCAAAGATTTCCGCAACGAAGGAATGGATAAATTCCATAATCCTGAATTCACCATGCTGGAATTTTACTGGGCTTACGCCGACTATAACGATCTAATGCTTATGCTCGAACAGCTCTATCGGCAATTGGCCATGTCTGTGGTCGGATCAACTCAAGTTCCATTCGGCGATTTGACTATCGACCTCGGCCAACCATTCACTCGCCTGCCGTTCTTTAAGGGCATAGCGGATGCCTGCGGACAGGATATTATCGATTTAACTGAATCCGAGCTTGCGGTAGTCGGCAAAAAACATGGGATAGAGCTTCCCGGCAATCCTGGTCGCGGCCAGTATTTTGACGCGTTTTTTGAGCATTTCGTCGAACCTAAATTAATTCAGCCGACATTCCTGATGGATTTTCCAGTGGAACTTTCGCCTCTAGCAAAAATCCATCGCAATGATCCCCGTTTGGCCGAACGGTTCGAATTGTTTATCGCCGGATTCGAATTCGGCAACGCTTTTTCCGAGCTTAATGATCCGCAAGATCAGAAAAGGCGGATGCTCGATCAGGCCGCGCTTATCGAACGGGGGGTGGAAGAGGCCGCCCCTGTGGATGAGGATTTCATATTCGCGATGGAACATGGTATGCCGCCGACAGCAGGATACGGTCTGGGTATCGACCGCCTTGTGATGCTTATGGCAAATGCCCCCTCGATTCGCGATATCATCGCTTTCCCCACC
>CAZTNJ010000220.1:0-2907 GCA_964614835.1 uncultured Ignavibacteria bacterium
TTTAAGGCGATGGCAAAAAACGATAGTGATCTGGAAAATCTGCGAAATATGCCGTAATTTCAGGCTCTCATTAAGTAAATTTAGAAAATATAAAGGGCGATTCATGATCGACGAATCGCCCTTGATTATCTTGATCTTGAATCGATACGATTTTATTTAAGCAGTAACATCCGTTTCGATTCTACACTATTTCCGGCCTGTAATTTGTAGAAATAAACGCCTGAACCAAATCTGTCGGCATTCCAGATTATCTGATAATTTCCAGCCGCCTGTTCGGTATTAACCGGTGTGGCTACCAGCCTTCCAAGAATATCGTAAATATCCAAACGCACCAAACCGGGAAATTTGATGGCGTAGCTTATCGCGGTTGAGGCGTTAAACGGGTTGGGGTAATTTTGCGCCAGCATCATGTCTTCGGGTAATGATAAGCGATTATCTTCTATTGAACTTGCTAATCCAAGATATGACAACACGGTATCCAGGAATTCCTCGCGGGTGCGGGATTGTGGATGAGTGTCGTTGATCCCTTCAATGCCAAATCCAACTGTTATGGCTTTATAATTGCCCGGAGATGTCGCAACCGCCGCCGGGTGGCTTCCAGTGTAGTATACCAAAAAAGTAGTTCCGCCAGGCTTAGTAACAAGCGCATCCTGCGAGATTTGATTTCCGGCGCCGCCGGCGCCGGTGGTAATGTAACGCGATCCCACAAATGGCGTCCCCACCTGTCCATCGACGATATATGAGGACGACATCTGTAAATACCCGACTTTAAGATACTCTTTGAGCAGAATCGAATCCTGCGAGGAATTACGGGTCGCCAGCGATTGCACGAAATCCTGGCTGGTGATAAAGAGCTTACCGCCAGTGTTTAAATAATTAATCAGACCGACAACGAGATCGGCCGATAAATCGTAGGTACGACTATCACCGGTAAACCAGATAATATAGGGGAATTGCGATAATTGCGAAAGCGGCGAACCCAGCGAGGCGATATCCCAATGAATATAGGGCTGGTTTATATTCCGCAAAGCATTGGCATAGAAAGTATCGATTTGGCCTCCGCCATCATCATCGACCAAAAGCAGGCCCGGTGATCCAAAGACGTAATGACGAATTATCTGCTGGATATATTGTCCGTCACGAGCCGTGAATGTAAAAGTAAGGTCAACGAAGTGGCTGCCGTAATTTCCTGGAACCGTGAATGTCATGTAATCGGCGCTATTATCGAATGTCACTTGCCCGATAGCCCCAAAATTCGATACAGAATCGCTGAATACAATAAGCGGATCGGAACAATGAACGGTTACGTTTAATGAGGATATAGCCGCTCCTGTATTAGTTGCCGCGAACCAAAGCTGGCAAGTCTCCCCTGTATCGGGACGGTTGTTCAGATTACCGGTTGAATCGTAAAACGCAACCTGGAAACCCTCGAAATTGGGGTCGATTGACAAAACTTTCAGATTTGCATACATTATCGAGTCGCTATTGCTGATGCCATCGACCGAAACATCGGATTGAATATTAAAATATAGTTTTGAATTGGGCGTGGATGTATCGTCAAAAGTTCGATTGTTACTCGAACCGGGCCAGGGATCGCCATTGTCGCTTCCGCGATTATTTTCCAGGTCATAATCGCCGTCGGCCTGTTCGACAGCGACATGATAATGGGTTTGGTCATCGTTGGATTGAACCGTTTCGTCTACATGATATATCAATAATCCGCTGTCGGGAATACTGACATCGAATTTCCGTTGCCGACGATTTTCCACTATAAAGTACTGGGTGCTGGGATTTCCATGACTATATAGCACATAAATATCCGGCGAGTATTCCACCGCGTCGATTTGCTCATGGGTCAAATTCTGGGTTGGGATAGTTGGATTTACCCAGCCAAGACGAAGTTTCGACCAGCCATCGAAATGCACCGGAGTGGCGCCGCCGCCGCCCCAGGAACCGCCGGACATAATAGACCACATACCTGTACCATCAGAATCGTAACCATAATCGTATAAATCGGGAAGACCCAGTACATGACCGAATTCATGGCAAAAAACACCGATTTTTATCAACGCGCCGGAACCGGTTTCTTCCGGTTCCATCGAGTATCCCGAAATATAAACCTGGTCGACCTGGGTAGTATGGATTGACCAAGCGTGAGAATGGATGTAATTTAAGTTGCCGGTATCTTCATAACCAGGTCCAGCGTGTACCACAAAAAGCGCATCGACATAACCATCATCATCGTTGTCATATAAATCGAAATTGACATCTGGGTCGGCCGCTGCTATGGCGTCTTCGGTCAATCTCTGGGCATTATGCGGATAAGATCCGAATCCGCGTTGTCCATCAACATAATATGCATAAGTCTGGGGCATTCTGTACCACTGGGTGATTTGCCCGGTAAGACAAACCTGGCCATATGATGTCTCCAGATAATAGTCGTTCATACTGCCGGGATTCCTAATCCCTTGAGAAAAAAGCAAGGTATCAAACTCACCGGGACGGGTATTGCGTCCCTGCGTTGAAGGCATATCTGAGAAATCGACTAATATCAAAAGGCAATGAAGCGTGTCGAGAGTTGTCGCGGCCGGTTTCTGGTAAGGATGCTGATTGGGTTTCCAGACTCCCCTATCGCGCGCCTCCATGTTTTTTTGGACAATGACGTCGAGTTGTCCCGAATCGCGAAGTTGTTGGATAATTTCGGGCGCAATACTGACTCCAAAAGCCATACTGGTTAGCAAAACAGATACAATTGTAGTAAATAAAACTCGTTTCATATTCTCCTCACGGGGTTAATCTCCACATCGTAACCATAAGATATTATCTATCCGTAAATTGTCAAGGCATTTACGGATACACTCCTCCAAGACAACAAATTAACACTTATGGCTGTTCCAAAAACCTATT
>CAZTNJ010000221.1:0-2885 GCA_964614835.1 uncultured Ignavibacteria bacterium
CGGGTCGGCGATTATAGTTCTGGCGATTGCGACAACGGCACTCGCCGGACTTCGGTTGGGGCAGTATCAAAACTCACCGCGGGCAAATTATAATCAGGCGGTACGGCCTCTTGCGTTTGTTCCGAATCTGGGGCAATGGAATTCACGGGTTGTTTTTAGGGCCGAGGCGGGCGGAGCCGTGTTTTATTTCTGTAGTAATGAAGTGGACTATCTGTTTATCCGCAACACCGATGAGATCGAAACATCCTCAGATATCGATTTACCGATTAGCCCGAATAAATTGGGCCTGCCGATTTATAAAAAAGAAGCTATCATGATAAGTGCTCATTTTATCGGAGCCAATATCAATACCAGAATCGACGGTTCGGATAAATTGGCTCAAAGCAACAATTATTACCTGGGGAATAATCCTGATAAATGGCGCAGCCGTGTTCCCTGCTTTGGTTCGATAACCTATAACGACATTTACCCGGGAATCGATTTGCGATATTACGGTAATAACCGGAGCTTAAAATACGACTTTATCGTAAAACCAGGCGCGGATTTATCGCGAATAAAGATTCGTTATGAAGGCATTAATGATCTCAGTATCACCAACGATGGTTCTTTGAGCGCATCCAGCTTATTTGGTCCGGTATATGAACTTGTTCCATATATGTATCAGGAGGAAAATGGGCAGAAAAAGGAAATTGTCGGGCGATATGTAATAACGGAACCTGGCATTTTTGGATTTTCTATTGATGGCAATTATGACCCGACAACCACGTTGGTAATCGACCCGGAACTGGTGTATAGCACTTACCTTGGCGGAAACAGTTACGATAAGGCAAATGGTATCGCGGTTAATCATCTGGGAGAAGCCTATATAACCGGCTATACGTTGTCCACCGATTTCCCGGTACTGAATCCATATCAGCCATCACTTCTTGATACATTTTTTTTGGATGTTTTTATCACAAGACTGAATTCCGAGGGAAATGGCATAATCAGCAGCACTTATTTGGGTGGCGCTGCCGGCCCAGATGAAGGGATGGGAATCGAATTGGATGACGCCGGGTATGTTTATGTGGGAGGAGCGACGTTTTCGTACGATTTCCCGACCGTGAATCCCTACCAATTATATTTTAATGATGGCGATGTTTTCGCGTTGAAATTAACGCCTGATTGCGATTCGCTGATTTACAGCACCTTCATAGGCGGAATCGGGAGAGAGTACCCCAACGGATTCGCCATTGACAGGGAGGGCTGCGCTTATCTAACCGGGGTTACGAGTTCGCCCAATTACCCTACCAAGAATCCGATTTTAACGGATATGGCTAATCTTGATGCCTTTGTTACCAAGCTGGCGCCTACAGGCGAATCGCTGGTGTACAGCACTTATTTGGGCGGTAATGATATTGATATGGGTTATGGGATCGCGGTCGATAAAGAGGGACAGGCATATATAGGCGGTATTACGACATCCCGCGATTTCCCGATGGTGTATGCGCTGCAGGAATATATGGGGACCGATGATGTATTCGTGACCAAGCTGAATCCGGCCGGGTCTGATTTTAGATACAGCACATATATAGCCGGGCACATGGAAGAGCGGGCCATGTCGCTTGCTATAGATGACGAAGGACACGTTTATATAACCGGTGTGTCGCGGTCATCCGATTATCCGCTGATGAATCATATCCAGACTTTTCAATACGACAATGACGCGATAGTGACAAAACTCGCGCCGACCAGATGCATACTTGAGTTTAGCACTTACCTCGGCGGGGATGCTTACGATCTGGGAAGCGATATCGCGGTTGATTCCAGAGGAAACATGTATATAACGGGATATACGGGATCGGCAAATTTCCCAACATTAAATCCAATGCAAACCGACCTGGAGTATTTTGACGGATTTTTTACTAAAATCAACGGCGCTTCCAATGCGATTGAATACAGCACCTATCTCGCCGGGAATAATCCTGATTACGCGTTGGCGATCGCGTTAGATAGAAACGATAATATCTATATAACCGGCTTCACCTATTCGGACGATTTTCCGCTACTGAATCCATATCAGACCAATATGGCAAACGACGATGTTTTCGTAATGAAATTTTCCAATACCAGCAATATCGATGACGCCAATGCCCCTTCCCCTAATAGTTATTTGCTGGGGAATTACCCGAATCCGTTTAATTCGAGCACATTAATAAGGTATCAAATCAAATCAAAAGCTAATGTGTCGGTAGCGATTTACAATATCCTCGGCGAATGCGTGGCCGAGCTTTGCGACCAGTATCAAGAACCGGGAATGTATTCGGTGTTCTGGGATGCGGCGGCGGCATCATCGGGGACATACTTTTGCCGCCTGGATATTGGCGATAAGTCCGAATACAGAAAGATGACGCTGATAAAATAGCGGTATTTTTCGGTTGATTACTATATATGACGAAACCGCGAATTCGCGGGATTATCGAAATGCTATTCCATATCGGTAACGTTAGAGGAGTATCGATTAACCGGGCAACTCACGGTTTAGGGCTTGTTGAAAAACCTTTCTCGCTCGATTCTTGCTTGAGCGGTGTTTTGTGATGATGTTTAACCCGTAGGGGTTTAGCATGCTAAACCCATGCGCAATATCCTATCAATTTAGGGCATAGTTTATTATGGCTTTTTCAATGCTCCTCAAGTCGAAGATTATCCAAAATCCCCTTCACTGCTATGTCCATTGGATTACATGAAAACCGTCATCGCTATTAGCCACCTATTTTTAAGAGCCGCCGCCGGCTCGTCCTTTGGGCCGAGGAATTAGGCGTTGTTTCACATAGAAGTGAATGGTGCGCCGGGAAAGCCCGGTGAGCTTCTCGAGTTCCGTGATCGTGTACTCTAACTCAATCATT
>CAZTNJ010000222.1:0-2872 GCA_964614835.1 uncultured Ignavibacteria bacterium
ATAATCAAAGCGTACGATAAGTTCGAAAGTCGGAAAAAAGGTGACTAAGTTTCGCTCGGGAAATATTGGCTTAAGCGCTAATGGAACCGGACCTGCGGAGAACGGAAATGGCGGAATTAAGGGTGGCCGAAGTATTTTATTCAGGTCGATTCTTCTGATATTGCTGATACTCGGAATCACGTTCCTGTATCCAATTGAGAAGATTTATCTGCCTCTGGATATTCCCGGCCTGGGAGAGGTCGCTCCCGATGATATCATATCGCCTTTTGATTACCCCATTTATAAAAACCCCGATGAGCTTGAGCGCGAGAGGCAGGTTATACTGGCCAATTTAAAACCGGTTTTAACATTCGACACTTCGAAAACCGGTTTGATGCGAAAGGAAATCCGCGATTGGTTCGACAAGCTGGAAACTATCGAACTGACGGTGCTTTCCGCCGAAGAAAAATTGGCCGAGATTAAATCTTCCAATCCGACACTATCGGAATCCGCAATCAATCAGGTATTCAGTAAAAGAAGCTATTCGCAGATAAAGAATACGGCCCTTGCCGTGCTGGATTCTTTGATTGCCGCCGGTATCGTCAGCGATCGAAATACGCTGCCATTGAAAAATTCGGGATTGGCGATAGTGGTTTATGGCGATTCGTCCAAAGTAATCATGAGGGAAAACATACCCGATACCAATTCAGTCAAAACTCTGGCAATCGAACGTGCTACGGCCCTAATAGGTAAAAACCCCGAAATCGCCGCGGCAGCCGGAGAGATTGCCATGTTGTTCGTAAAACCCAATTTAGTATTCGATAAGCAAGCCACCGAACAAAATCGAATTGCGGAATTGGCCAATATTAAATTAACCAAGGGCATGGTATTCAGCGGTGAAAAGATTATCAACGCAGGCGAACGGGTCAGCGAATTTCATCGTGACGTATTAGTATCGTTGGCCAAATATCGTAATCAGGTAAATCCAGGACGCGGATTATGGGAAATGCTGCTTCCTCTGCTGGGAAGAATATTCTTTGTGGCATTTCCAATAGTATTCTTTTATCAATATTTGTATTATTTTAAAAAACAGGTATTCGCATCCAACGGCGATTTGTTGCTTTTCGGTATTTTATTCGCGGGGGAGGTTGTGCTGCTTAATGTGATAATGGCGCAGTCATTCCTATCGCAATATTTAGTGCCGCTGTCTATAGCTTCGATGTTGACCACAATCCTGTTCGATGAGGAAATCGGTGTGGCTATTACAACATCGCTGGCGATACTGGTAGGGGTTCTGTCAGGATTTAAACTCGATCTGGCGTTTGTGACTTTTATAGTTGGCGTGGTTGGATGTTATTCGGTACGGCGAGTCCGGCAGCGTCACGATTTTTACAGACCGATGTTATATCTTTGCCTGACATACGCGGGGTCGGTGTATTTAATAGAATCGCTCAAACTCACGCCAAGCGCGCAATTGTGGCCGCATGTGGCGCTGGCGATCACGAACGGTTTTATTTCACCCATTCTGACAATCGGTTTATTACCTCTTTTTGAGACAGCGTTCGGAATTACCACCGATATAACATTGCTGGAATTATCCGACTTGAATAGACCATTATTAAAACGACTTGCGCTCGAGGCCCCGGGAACGTATCATCATTCTATAATGATAGGCACACTGGCGGAAGATGCGGCGGAATCAATTGAAGGTAATTCGCTCTTGGCCAGAGTCGGATCGTATTATCACGATATCGGCAAAATGCTTAAGCCCGAATATTTCGTGGAAAACCAGCTTGATGCTGGCAACAAGCACGAAAAATTGACCCCGACAATGTCGGCGATTATCTTGGAGGCTCATGTTAAAGAAGGGGTGGAGCTGGCGATGAGAAACGGTCTGCCCAAAAGCATTATCGAATTCATCACGGGACATCATGGTACAGGAATTATGACTTATTTCTATAACAAGGCCAAACAGGAGGACGACATAAACGCGGACGTCGATGAATTCCGTTATCCAGGGCCAAATCCGCGATCGAAAGAAGTGGCGATAGTGATGCTGGCCGATTCGGTGGAAGCGGCTTCGCGAACCCTGGATGACCCTAAGCCGGCGCGAATCAGAAGCCTGGTGCATCGTATTTTTATCGAAAAGATGGATTCGGGCTTACTGGAAAATTCGGATTTGACGCTAAGAGATATAGTTAAAATAGAGAATAGCTTCGTGAGAGTATTGACGGCGTTCTTCCATCGCCGCGTGAAGTATCCCGAACGGAAAGAGGCCACCGCATAAAGATTCTGTTTTACATTCAGGATAAGCGCTACCGGCCGCCTGTATCGGCGGTTAAAAAGATAATGAACAGCCTGGCGTTGAAAAGCCGACTATCTGGTTCGCTGCTTGTTATTTTCGTCAACGATAGGCAAAT
The DNA here is from genome assembly GCA_964614835.1 of uncultured Ignavibacteria bacterium. Classification (GTDB taxonomy): domain Bacteria; phylum Zixibacteria; class MSB-5A5; order UBA10806; family 4484-95; genus JAAYTW01. The sequence continues at coordinate 2,400 of CAZTNJ010000222.1, forward strand.
AAGCGAACTGAATTATCGATTTAAAAGAAAACTGGTGCCGACCGACGTACTGGCGTTCGATCTAGCGGGCAAGCCGAAAGCAAAATATATCGAAGGCGAAATTTACGTGAATCTTCAGGCTGCCCAGCGACAAGCGGCCGAATACGGGGTAAGCGATGGGGAAGAAACCGCTCGATTATGCGTTCATGGAATGCTTCACCTGATGGGTTACGACGACCATCACCCGGGCGACCGCAAGAAAATGTGGCGGATTCAGGAAATGTACGTGAAAGGGAAATTCAATGGATTCAAAAGATAGTGATGAACCTCCGATTCCCAAAAAACGCAAGAAAGGCGTAAAATCGCGTCTTAAAGGAATGCTGAGTATTTTTTCGGAGGAAGAGCATACTGTCGAAAAGAAAGACGAACTGATAAAGAAATCTGTCGAGGAGTTTTCCACCAGCCTTGCCAGCGCCGATAACGAGTTGGGGCCG
>CAZTNJ010000223.1:0-2872 GCA_964614835.1 uncultured Ignavibacteria bacterium
CTAAGGATTATATTTTTTGCGTAGTTGCGAATAAATAAAAGTGACTTCTTTGGGGATTGCGGGAAATCAGGTAGGCTCATTAAGCCGAATCCCCAGGCATTTAATCAAAATTTTCATAGATAGGGTTCACCGAGTGATGTTCGTAGCCAGTAAAATTTCGTATTTTTCAGGAGAAGGAGGATCATGAACCTCAAGCGCTATTGTCGTAATGGTCGTAAAGCAGTAATGACAACTTTTATAGTTTTACTCATGTTGGCCACGAGTACGCTAACTGCTTACGGCGCTGATGAGATTGCGGTAGGGGCGAAAAATTCCGCTTATTATTACGATCAGCAAAAAATGAATATCGACCAGCAGGGTCGGCTTATCGAACGATTTTCCGAGTCCTTTATTTTGGCCAACAATTATGCATCCAAGTTTTCACCTTCCACGCAGGATTTCGATTATAACGTCGGGACTATTATATCCAGCCCTGGCGAAATCACTATGTATGTTTCCAAAACCGCGGCACGTGATAACAACGTGATGATCGCGATTTCCGGGCATGGCATTATCAGCCCGAACGTGGATAGTAAACAGGCAGAATTTGAGCAATTTCAGGCCCTTGCCAAGGCCGGTGAAAGCCGGCAGTTGCCATACCATATCTGGAATCTCGGCAAACTGACCGACAACAACTCTGGTTGGAAATTGTCCTTTAATAATGAAAAAGGCGAGTATTATGAGAAGACTATCCGGGTCGATAATATAACCCAGGATTGTCAGCTATGGGGATTTATTGATTATGATTATGATTATTATTATTCAAATAATGATATCGCGTCGTCCGATATAAATTCAACCCGTTACCTTATCAGGCCAATCAAGTTAATGAAAGACTATGACGGCCCGTATGAACTTCATGAATTACCGATCACCGCGGCCTCGTTCCCGCCATACCTTACTATAAACGGCGACACTCTTACGCCGATCGCGGATGATACGACAGACGTATTGATAGATTTATATTCATCGACCACCCAGACCTGGTATCTTCTTGGGGAATACGCCGGTTTCAAGGATAGAAATCGTTTGGGATATTATACCGATATCGATACTGGCAGGAACGTAAATCTTGTATTTTCCGGCCCAAGGCAAGCGCCTTATGTGGCAACCACGTCTATTACAAGACCGATAGTAGGGCTCTGGTTTCACAACGATGTGAACGGCAATTTGATTTACGATGGCGACGATTCGTGGTTGTTATCGCAGCGACGTTTAACATCGGGCTCGGCCGCCAATGAACATCAATGGTTCAAAGTATATGATGTTAGGGCTTTTAAGGGGCTGGGTGTTTCGTATGTATTTCATACCGCCTCGGAGGGGAATTGGACCGGGACCGGAAATTATGATTATCTGGTTTTCTGCGACGACGATCATACATCGGCCGATTGGGATCACAATGACATGATTTTTGGCCTTCTTTGTAATCGTCCCCCGGTCGCGGTTTGCCATAACGACACGACAGTAACTCAATGCAGTTTTTCGCAGATCGCAATCCATGGTTTTTCAGCCAGCGATCCCGACTATAATCTTAGCACCGTATATGCCGTGGGCGGAACTTTCGCGGGGGATAGTATTAGGTTTACTCCGACCGCTGAAGGCACATATTCGCTTAAACTGATCGCTACTGATACTTACGGATTGGCGGATACATGCGAAACAAAAGTAACGGTTGTTTTGAACAGCGCCCCGGATGCTCAATCGCCGGCCGATACGACGATCCGCCAGGGTGGCTTAACTCTGATTAAATTGCCTGGATTTAGGGCGACGGATCCCAACAATAATATTACTTCCTTAACCGTAAATACTGGCACACTACATGGCGACACATTGTGGTTTACTCCTGTCGCAGGATTAAATGTACTAAAGATCATAGCTACCGATGCCTGCGGTTTAAAAGATTCCAGTATTACCAATGTAACCGTGATTGTCAACCGGCCTCCAATTCTTGATCCAATCGGCCCAAAAACCGTATATGAAGGAGCCCATCTGCAGTTTATCGTTACATCTTCGGATCCCGATGGTGACTTACTGGATTTAATTGCGCAAAATTTACCCGTTCATGCGGCCTTCGTGGATTCAGGAAATGGGCATGGTTTATTTACATTTGATCCTGATTATACTCAGGCTGGCGTTTACAATGTGCTCTTTATAGTAAAAGAAAGAATGGGCCTAAAACTTTCGCCGACGGGACTGGCGGACTCGGAATTAGTGCAAATTACCGTCCTTGAAACGAATCGTCCTCCGGTAGCAGTCTGCCATGGCGATACGTCGATATTCAACTGTTTTCCTATATCAACATTCCTTCACGGCTTTAGTGCCAGCGATCCGGACGGAAATTTAGCAAATGTTTATGCAATAGGCGGTATCCTTGCGGGCGATAGTGTATGCGTAACTCCTCCCGGAGTCGGGGTATATAATTATACAATTAAATTAATCGCTGTGGATTCGCTGGGAGCCGCCGATACCTGTGAAACGCACCTTACCGTGACCGTCAATCGGCCTCCAGATGCGGTTTCGCCTCACGATACGACTATATTTAGATGCGATACTTTTGAAGTATGTATTCCTGGATTTACCGCCAGTGACCCAGATGGCAACTTGCATGATTTATCGGTGTATGGCTGCTACCTGAAAGCTGATTCAGTCTGTTTTTGGGCAACAGCGGGGCTTCATATCTTCAGCCTGGTTGCCACCGATTCTTGTGGCCGCGTTGATACAAGTGTCACACGGGTTACGGTGGTAATTAATACCGCTCCTGATGCTCAATCGCCTAATGATACGACGATATTCCAGTGCAGTCTGACCCAGATACAACTGCCTGGGTTCAGAG
>CAZTNJ010000224.1:0-2821 GCA_964614835.1 uncultured Ignavibacteria bacterium
CGCGGCACGGGATTACCGGGCAACCTGGATTACTGGGATATGGCAATCTCATATACGGATAGCGGGGCCGGGAGGATATTCCTGGCCTCTGATTCCGGTTTATACTATTCTGATAATCTGGGGCAAAGTTGGTCGGTTTGCCAGAATGATCTACCGACCGATGAATTTTATTATAAGATTGCCATGGCTTCAAGCAATGACAGCGTTATTGCTGTCGGCAATTATATCTGTACGATATATCTATCGAACGATTTAGGGGCAAGCTGGTCTACCGCGGCGGCGCTACCCGGTTCGGGTACCCTTAGAGAACTACAATTTGACCCGGCTAATGCGGATATAATATATGTTTCGAATGAGTATGAGGGATTTTTTAAAACGACTGACAGGGGATTAAATTGGATTAATATTACAAATAATATTCCATCGCACGAATACTTGAGTATTGGCGGTCTGGCAATCAACCCGCAAAACCCTCAAAACTTACTTGTCTGCTCCAATCCTGATGGAGTCTTTCAATCGCATGATGGCGGCAATAGTTGGGAAACCCTAAATGAAGGAATCGATACGTCGATATTGGCCGGTCAACTGGCGTTTTATCCCGCCGATACCAGTAAGATTATTTTTGCATCGGCGAATAGATCGATTTGGAGTATGTATCGGACAAGCGGGGGAGTAGGCGAAGAAAACTCAATGTTACCGGATAGATTCTCACTAACAAGCTATCCGAATCCATTCAATCAGACCACTCTTATTCAATACAATTCGCCCAATAATACATTTGTTTATCTTGATATTTATGACATAATGGGGCGCAAGGTTGAGCGATTGATCGAGGCAAATCAATCAGCGGGCGAGTATCAAGTTCGCTGGAATGCCGCAGATATTTCATCGGGGATATATTTCGCCAGACTTCAAAACGGCCGCGATTCTGAAACGATAAAGTTGACTTTACTTAAATAGTAGCAGTAGGTCGGCCTCCGAGTCGCAGCCGAGAAGGCCGACGATATTGATATTTTTGTCGGGTTTCTCATTCGTCCGGCGACTGCCGGACTCATTCGGAACCCGACCTACGATTTCTCTCCTCAAGTAGTTGTTTTGCGGGCGGGGTGCGGTCACCCCGATTTTTCTTGCGCTCCATGATTGAAAATGTTATAATTATTTTACGTTTGGAGCGGGTATAGCCACTTGCATTTTCTTGAGATGTTTTGGAAATGAAAGATAAACGTTAGCGCAAAGGATTAATGAGCCCACCGCAGGGCGGTGGGGCACCCGGGAAAATGTTATAATGGGTTTACATTTGGAGCGGGTATAGCAACTCGCATTTTCTTGAGATGTTTTGGAAATGAAGGATAAACGTTAGCGCAATGGATTTATGATCCCACCGCAGAGCGGTGGGGCACCCGGCAAAATTGATGTGATAGGGATTTGGGTGGATGAAGTGAAGTTTTCAGGTTTTCGAGATTTGGCGGAGTGCGTAAGAGTAGCGTAAGTGATGTGGACTAAGGATCCCACGCGAAGAGGTGGGGTACTGGGTAAAGGAAATGGGATTAAAATGAAAAATCCAAAGAATGAAATATTAGAAATTAAGGAACAACTGTCATCTGAAAAAAGAAAACTGGCATTCTTTATAGGTGCTGGTTCATCAATGGCCGTGGGATTGCCAGGTATAGTAGAATTAACATCCAAGGTTCATGAATTGTTGGAAGAACCCTATAAAAAGCAATATAAAGAGATTTGGGATTCATTACCAGGAGAATCAAATGTTGAACAAATACTTGACCGTATAAGACTTTATAGGGAGTTATTTGTTGGGCCCAAATCGCGGGAAATAGACGGATTAAAGAGCTATGACGATGCCAAAAATCTTGATATAGCCGTATGCCAAAAAATTAGCATTCTCGTAAATACAAAAATCGAAAAACAACCCAATCCATATAATCAATTTGCGCAATGGTTAAGTATGTTCTATAAAAAAAGAGACCGCGCTATAGAGATATTTACGATAAATTATGATTTATTATTTGAACAGGCGTTTGAAAACGCTAGCATTCCTTATTTTGATGGATTTATTGGATCAGTAAAGCCATTTTTTTCAATTGATTCTGTTGATTTGCCTGACGATGGAATAAGTAATTTAGATTATCCACCAAGAACCTGGACAAGATTATGGAAATTACATGGTTCAATTAACTGGCAATTCGATTATAACAAAGATAGTAGTACTTCAAAAATTATTCGAATAATGAATGAACCTTGCTCCGGTGAAAACGAGCTTGTAATATTCCCATCACGCGAAAAATACATACAATCACGTAAAATGCCATTCTGGGCTTTCCAAGAAAGGATGAGGAATTTTATTGGTACCGGCGAAACTCAATTAATAATATTGGGCTACAGATTTGCGGATAAACATCTAAACGATATATTATTTAGCGGCCTTAGATCAAATTCGAGACTTAATATTTGTGTGTTTTCTTTTAATGAATTGCCACTAGAGATTTATGATGTCGCATTAAATAGTAATAATCTAAGTTTATACTGTCCTGAAACCGTATGTATAGGAGGGATAAGGGATAAATGGGAATTAGAAGTACAAAAGGATAAGAATTCCGATTTAGACGTATTTTGGGATAGCAATAATCGAAATTTTAAACTAGGAGATTTTAATAATTTTGCGGAATTCTTAAACAAATATTATCAAGTATAACAATAAATAATATTGAAATCAAAGAAAGTTATAGTATATGAAAAGTGAAATATCCTTCATAGGGTTTATCAGACGCGTAGTAGGCGCAAAAATATTCGTAGAAATTTCCCCTGA
>CAZTNJ010000225.1:0-2798 GCA_964614835.1 uncultured Ignavibacteria bacterium
AACCCATAACGGGCGATTCTACTTTGCCTCTGAAATTAAATCGATATTTTGCGACACGACGATTCCACGTGAGATCGATTATAAAGGGCTGGATGAGATATTTACCTGGTGGACAACCGCGCCGCCGCGGACAGCCTTCGAAGGAATCAACGAGCTTGAAGCCGGAACTTATTTGGAAATTAAAAACGGAAAAATTTTATCCGGACGTTACTGGCAGATGGATTTTCCGGAGCAGTTCGATAACAATCGTTCGCTGGATTCATGGGCGGAAGAGCTGCATTCTTTGCTGGTTGATTCAGTAAGGCTGCGTTTGCGCGCGGATGTACCGTTGGGGGCATATTTATCGGGAGGGCTGGATTCATCGGCGACAACGGCGCTAATCAAGCATTTCACGACTAATGTGGTTGAAACGTTTTCGATCGCGTTTCATGATAAGGCCTACGATGAATCGGAATACCAAAACGAAATGGCGCGGTATCTTGGAACGAATCATCATCAGATAAGCTGTTCATATCACGACATAGCGGAAGCTTTTCCATCGGTAATCTGGCACACCGAGCGGCCGATTTTACGCACCGCGCCGACACCGTTGTATATGCTTTCACGATTGGTCAGACAAACCAACTTCAAAGTCGTCCTCACCGGCGAGGGATCCGATGAGATGCTGGGCGGGTATGATTTATTCAAAGAGACTATTATCCGCAGATTCTGGGCCAAGGACCCCGATTCGAACTGGCGTCCAATGCTCTTGAAAAAGCTATATCCGACCCTGCCATTATCGCAGGCCAAAGCGCGATTCTACCTGGAAACGTTTTATAAAGCGGGCTTAGCGGAATTTGACAAATATTATTATTCGCATATGCCGAGAATCAATACCACCACGAAAATTAAAGAATTTTATTCCGATGAAGTGAAATCGCGAATCGGCGGTTATAATTCGCTTTCCGCATTCGAAACAAATTTGCCGGAAGCATTTTACAGATGGCATCATCTGGCGCGGGCGCAATTTTTAGAGGCGCGATCGTTGTTATCGGGATATTTGTTATCATCGCAAGGGGATAGAGTGACGGCGGCTAATTCGGTCGAAGGGCGTTTTCCGTTTTTGGATCATCGGGTGGCTGAATACGCGGCGACTATTCCGCCGAAATACAAGATATTCGGGTTGAAAGAGAAATACGTATTAAAGAAATCGATGAGGGGAGAGCTTCCGGCGGATATTTTAAAGCGGGTGAAACAGCCGTATATGGCGCCCGATTCGAACAGCTTTTTCCAGGCCGATTCCCCTGAATATATTAGAGAAACTGTGTCAGCGGAAGCGATAGCGAAGACCGGCATATTCAAACCGGAATATGTGGGAAAGCTCGTGGAAAAATGCAGTAAGCTATCCCACGCACATCTGTCATTTAAAGATAACATGTCGTTTATCGGGATATTATCGACCCAGTTATTGGTCGACCGCTATATCAATAATTATAAACCGGCAGAGCCGTTACCGCGCGATAGATTTAAAACCTGGTTTGAAAATGAACGATAGAAAATATTAGGGTTTCTCGTTCGGAGCCCAATCTATCCAATTCTAATTTTTGGGGCAGACCTTGCAGCTGGAATTTGGGGTAAGTTCCAATAATTCCATCAATTGAGATTTGCCATTAAAAATCAACAATCTATTTAAAAGCGATGAACCTATTCCCATCAGATATTTCAATGCCTCGATAGCTTGCATAGAACCAATTATCCCCGGCATGGCACCGAACACCGGCGTTGGTGATTGGATGTTGGGCATTTCTGGCATCAAACAGGCCAAACACCCGGTGTCAGGCGGGGCGAATAAACTAACCTGTCCCAGCCAGCCATTGACCGCCGCGTAGAGATAGGGGATATGAGTCCGAATAGCGGCAAGATTAACAATTAAACGGGATTCATGATTATCAAGGCCATCAATTACAAGGTCGCAACCTGCGGCTAAATCCGAAATGTTAGCATTATCAATTTGACGATTAACCGGAACGATATTTATATCTGGATTCAGCTTGCTTAGTCGCTGGTAGGCTATCTGGACTTTGGATTTACCGATATCATCAGTTGAATAAAGTATCTGGCGATTGAGATTCGATAAATCGATATCATCGTAATCGATCAACCTTATTTCGCCGACCCCGGCGGCGGCTAAATATGTCGCAGTAACGCCGCCCAGACCGCCGATTCCGACAATCAGGATTTTCGATTGCCGGAGTTTTTCTTGATTCCAGTCATCGACTATTAATTGGCGGCTGTAACGGGTTAGTTCTTGCTGTGATAAAGTCATCGGGATATTTGCTTATCCGCCGGATACCGGCGGTTGTAGCGTTACGATTTGGCCGTTTTTGGGTATATATGAAAAATCGCGTACTTTGCCATCGACATATACGAATGCGACATACTTTCTATCCAGGCCAATTTGCTTAAGGATACTATCCATATCGGAGTTATCCGGGCAGTCGATTTTTTTGGTATAATAATCCATATCGGGCTTGAGCATTTCACGTAACTGCCCGCCTGCCCGCAACATTATTGTCATAACCAAATCCTAAAATGCTTTCGGCTTGTAGCGTTCGCCTCGTACCGCTGGAATGCCGCCGGGAATCGGTTCCCCCAACAGGCCGATTTTTTCTAACCTGTCGGCCGCGAATCCAAGTTGGAGGTCTTCCAGCAGGGCGCGAGTCGGATTGCCATTTTTATCCCAGGCGCGGGCGGCGTAGTACTCATCCAAAAGCTTTTCCACCTGTTCTTTGGAAACGCCTTTGCCCTGGCCGGGGCCG
>CAZTNJ010000226.1:0-1009 GCA_964614835.1 uncultured Ignavibacteria bacterium
ATCCGGGTTAAGGAAAGCCTTGGCCACTAATTCCCCGATATTATCCACTGCCACCATCGCCAGCTTTCGGTCGGGTCGCATCGGAAGCGCCAACGTTCCTTTTTTGATTGAAGGCAAAAACCAGGGGGTTCCGAAATTTTCCATAAAAAAAACCGGCCGCACGATTGTGGCATCCATATGATACTTACTGATATGCTGTTCGATTTTCCATTTTGATTCGAAATGAGGAATACCAGTTTTGCGCTGTGCGCTTCCTACGGATGTGTATATTAAATGTTTTACCCTGGCGGCTCTTGCCGCATCGACCGCGTTGATGCCCTGCTGCGTTTCGGCCAGCGTGCCGGCCTCGTAAGGAGTCGTCACCAGAAACATTCTGGTTATTCCCTTCAACGCGATATCGAGAGTTGCCCGGTCCGATAGGTCACCCAATACGACATCTATGCCGAGTTTTTTTAACGATTCTGCTTTTTCGGGGTTGCGTGTAAGCGCGCGGATTGCCTGCTTCTGCTTTAGCAGATGACGAATTACCGCGTTGCCTTGTTTGCCGGAGGCCCCGGTTATTAGGATTTGTTCGCCCATAAAATAAAACTCCTATTTGCTTGTTAAATAACGCGAATTATATCGGATGTAATCTATTTCGGATTTACTCCCTAATACCGCCCGATATATATTTTTATAAAATACCGGAAAGGGAAGAGATGGGTTCCCATTAGATAAATCTAAGTAAACAAAAGTTTAACACATGTAACGGTTTAGCCTAAAAGAATGGAATTCATTATAATTTTTTTATCCATTATATGATTGTAATTTCAAAAACACTTAGATTTTTTGCTAATTTATTCTTGACAGGAAAGTAATAATTGTATTAATAAGCGGCATTATGAAAGGCCAACAAGTGAAAAACATCACAAGCGGCGGGAGTATTTAACATGGATTACGGCTACGGATAATTTGTTTTTTACAGCGTGTACGGATTATAATAGTTTAATTTACCAAAATACTTGCCCGG
>CAZTNJ010000226.1:1019-2635 GCA_964614835.1 uncultured Ignavibacteria bacterium
TGTTCGGGATAGTATTCGTTATCTTTACCATCTTCTTTGCCAGCCTATTACGCCCGCAGCGCCCCAACAAAACCAAGCTGGAAAACTACGAATGCGGCGAAGCCCCTATGGGCGGCGCCTGGATTCAATACAATATTGGATTTTATGTATATGCTTTGATATTCGTCATATTCGATGTTGAAGTTGTCTTTTTATTTCCCTGGGCCGTGGCGTTCAAACAACTTGGGCTGTTCGCCTTAATTGAGATGCTTATCTTTTTGGCAATCTTAATCGTTGGCCTGGCCTACGCTTGGAAAAAAGGAGCCCTTACATGGGAATCATAGAGAAAGTCCCCGTATATGTTGAAAAATTTCCCGGCGGCTCTGTAGTCACGACCTCATTAGAAGGCGCGCTCAATTGGTCGCGAGCAAGTTCGCAATGGTATCTATTGTTCGGATTGGCTTGTTGCGCTATTGAGATGATGGCCACCGGCGCTTCGCGCTACGATTTCGACCGCCTCGGTATGTTCTTCCGCGCCTCTCCCCGTCAGGCCGATTTGATGATGGTCTGCGGCACGGTCACCCACAAGATGGGAAAAAGAGTAAAAATTCTTTACGACCAAATGGCCGAACCCAAATACGTTCTGGCTATGGGCGGATGCGCCACCAATGGCGGCCCATTCTATTATGATTGCTATTCGGTGCTCAAAGGCGTCGATAAGGTTATTCCGGTCGATGTGTACATCCCCGGCTGCCCGCCGCGCCCCGAATCATTAATGCAGGGTTGTTTAAAAATGCGCGAAAAGATTTATTCGCAAAAGCTGAAAGATTTCGCCGGCGACACTAAGATGGCTTAAATAATGACTAAAGAACAAATCGAAAATAAACTAGCCCAAAAATTCGGTTCGGCGATCGAGATTCAGCAAACGAAAAATCCTGAACCTTTTATATATGTATCTTTAGAAAAATACATCGAGGTCTGCCAGTTCCTTAAAGCCGATCCCGAGATGAGTTTCGAATATCTTTTCCAAATGGGCGGTGTGCATTATCCAAATGACCGCTTCGAATTAGCTCTTACTCTCTCATCGCACAAACATAAACACGAACTACTCTTAAAAGTTAAACTTTCTCATGATAATCCCAATGCCCCGACAGCTACAGTTGTATGGGAAGGCGCTAACTGGTACGAAAGAGAAGCGATGGAGTTGTTTGGGATCAAATTCGAAGGCCATCCTGACCCACGACCGCTACTATTATATGAAGATTGGGAATATGGCTATCCTATGAGAAAGGGCTGGACTGGCCCGGATTTCATTCCCATGCCGGACAAAACAAAGGGTGGCGATGACTGACATAACTAAAAATATCCAATTATCGGAAGAAGAATTCCTTCTTAATATGGGTCCACAACACCCATCGACCCACGGCGTATTGCGGTTGGTGCTCAAACTCCGCGGCGAATTTATCGAAGACCTGACGCCGCATGTCGGTTACCTGCATCGCTCGATTGAGAAGATTGCCGAAAATCGCACTTATGCCCAGTTCATGCCGTTCACCGATAGAATCGATTATTGCGCCTCTATGCCCTGTAATCTGGCCTGGGCTTTGGCTGTCGAAAAACTGGCTGGTATCGAAGTT
>CAZTNJ010000227.1:0-2188 GCA_964614835.1 uncultured Ignavibacteria bacterium
CCAAAAACGACCGAAATGATAATATCCGGCTTAACTGCAACGCCTTTTATAATTTCCGGAAATTTCCCGATAAACGGGATTATTAACAGAATTAGCGACCATAATGTCATTACTAACATGAAAACCATCGGTATTATTGTATAAACCGCTTTTTTGCCCGATTTGATTAGCCAAACCGAAACTGCCAGAAGTGTCAATCCAGCCAGAAGTTGATTGGAAGTTCCAAAAATCGGCCAGGCGACCAGGTATCCTTTTTCTTCGGTCAGCATAAGAAAGATTAATGGGAAAAGCAGGGTCGCCGCTGTTGCTATTACACCGGAAGACCGGCCTTTCAGATTAAATAATTCCTGAAATATGTATCTTCCCAGTCGGGTGCATACGTCAAGCGTGTCATAAACAAAAGTTGAAAACGCGAGCAAAGCAAAAGGAAACGCCACATTGAAGTCTATTCCGATTAACCCTAAATAACGCGCCAGGCCATTAGCATAGATCATGTTTGGATCATTTTTCAGCATTTCCGAACCCGGCGCCAGTATCATCACGGTGGCCAAAGCCAGAACGGCCACAAATCCTTCAAGCAACATGGCCCCGTATCCTATAGGACGAGCGTCGCTTTCTTTTGCCAGTTGTTTGGATGTCGTTCCGGAGCTAACGATACTATGAAATCCGGAGCAGGCTCCACATGCCACCGTAATAAAAAGGATGGGGAAAATCAATTTGCCGTTTAAAATGCTGGCAAAACCCACGGTATTAATCGCTGGATACTGAATATGAAATCCGCCAAAAACCGCTCCTATAAGGCCGACCGCGATTGTCAAATAAAGAAGCCATCCTCCAAGATATCCCCGAGGCTGTAATAACAGCCACATTGGAATAATCGAGGCGATAAAACAATAAATAAGCAGGATGATATCCCACTGTTTGGCCGAAATTCCGGCAAGCGCAGATAATATTGATTGAGGAAGATGTGGTCCCAACCAGACGATAAATAATACGATTGGAAGGAAAATTGCGGTGGCGATACCAACGCCAAATTTGAATTTATAAAGCAAGATTCCCATCACCATGGCTAAAGCTATATATAAGATCGAAGAAGCCGCGACTCCCGGACCATAAGCTTCGCCGGCGGCTACCGCCCTAAAAGTTTGCGCGGTTATATCTGTAAAAGCGATTACAACATAGACCAGACAGAGCCAAACAAATATCATAAAAAGTATATGCGATGTCCGTGACATGTTGCCTTTAACGACTTCAACAATAGACATGGCTTTGTGGCGTATCGACGCTACCAGGCTCGAAAAATCGTGAATACCGCCAATGAATATTGACCCGAAAATTATCCATAGCAATGCGGGAAACCAACCGAACCAGATTCCGGCCAGTATCGGCCCAACAATCGGTCCGGCCGCCGCTATCGCCGAAAAATGCTGACCGATTAGTAAATTGGCCTTGGCGGGCACATAATCGACGCCATCATTAATCTGGCATGCAGGCGTAACAGCGGAATCGTCCAGCTTAAAAAAACGCGCCAGGAATCGGCCGTATAATAAATAGCCCAAAAGCAATGCTATCGAAGAAATGCCTATTACATATACTACCAAGGATAATCCTCCTTCCCAAAAATACAATTGAATATAAATTAATCCAATAAAGAGTAAAGTGCAATTTTACGGTACCATAAGATTCAAGCAAATATCTTGTAAATTGTAAGGAATTGCGAAATTAAGATTGACGAATCATCGGGTTTTGCTATATTATATTGATTGAGTGTACCTTAACTGGCAACCTTCCACCAAGGATAAAGGTTGGCTTCAACTAAAGTGCCTTTCCGGACAAATGTAACCAGGGGAGAGTCCAAAGGCGGTTTATTGTTGTTATCGATATTATTATATCAAATTATAATCACAGATAGGAGAAGTACATGAGCAAATGGATTATGGCATTACTGTTATTGTTTTGCCTGACATTACCCGCAATCGGGGAGAGCCCTCACAATGACCTGGCTGTCGGGTTAGGTCAGAGGATAACGGGAACAGGGGCAAGACATAATCAAATAATGCAGCCAGTCTGGCAACAATTGGCCGGGCTGGATTTAAGCGCACGCCAGAATTCGTTTATCGATATCGATATCAATACCGCTATAAATCAGAGCGGAATGGCACTCGCCGATGAAATCGAATCGATATGG
>CAZTNJ010000227.1:2198-2587 GCA_964614835.1 uncultured Ignavibacteria bacterium
GATGAAGCGCTTGGGATGTTTGCCAATCTCGGAGCCATTATTGGCAACGATAATATCGCAATCGGAGTCTCCTGGAAGACCCCCGTAAAAAGCGAAGCCAGTAATCAAACCTTACTCTGGGAACAGGATATTCCGATAAGTATCCAGGATTCGGTTTATGCGGCAACCTTAAACGCTCACCAGCCTTCGGGCAATCTATTTAGTATCCTGCTTATCCAGGATGGCCCATTCCAACTATATAGCGTTAACTTTTCATCCGATCAAGGCTTAACCTGGGCTGAAACTTTTTACTTTATTTCATCCGATCTGATACCTTCAGTTGGCTCGGCCATTATGGGAAATCGCTGCTATGTCGCATATCCGTTTTATAACTCGCTACGCTTAAAATG
>CAZTNJ010000228.1:0-2536 GCA_964614835.1 uncultured Ignavibacteria bacterium
AGGAATAAATAAAATGTTGGTTCAATGTCAAAATGATAGCACCTCAGACAGCCGCTTTGATAAATATCTGTCATTCCGGCTTGCCCGCCTATGGAGGGGCTTGACCTGGAATCCAAAACGGATCCTGGATGCCCGCCTCCGCGGGCATGACATTTTATTGATAACGAAACTTTCGGCATTGTCATTTTCGCGAAGGCGAGAATCCAGGATTATATCCAAATTAAATATCTGGATGCTGAATCTTGCCCACCTGCGCCGGACAAGTTTAGCATGACAAAGCGGGCGGTCCGTATACCGCCCCCAAAAAAAGCGGCCAAGCCTTGATGACCTGACCGCATAATAAACGCGAATACGTATCTACTTAATCAGCCCTAACCACGTCCGATACAAGAAATCCAGACGGCCGATTAGAAGCGACATTCTCGACATAACGGTGTAACCAAACGAGGCGCCGAAGGTAACCATCAAAAAATAGATTCCCACCTTGGCAGTAACTCCCACCGTGCCTTTATGCTCTTTCGAAAAATAGAAATAGGTCAAACCGCTGACCACGCCAATCAACAGCACCAGATTGTTGACATTAGCCCAGCTTAAAAATCCCGGTTGACCCGCCACAATGAAATCTTTCAAGGTAGCGTTTATCTGGGCGAAAGCGTTCGAGGCCAGATATCTGGTGAAATACAACCCCGATGTCGTCCCGACGATAAACGCCAATGGCCAACGGGAAATCCAGCCGCCTTTAGGCGCCAGTCGCATCAACATCATGATACCCAACACGCCGGCCACCAAGAACCAGAGTTCGCCGGTAAATTGGCCATGTACGAACAGGTTCTGCAAGGCGCCATCTGTTTGCGATGCACCAAACATCTTGGTGATTCCGAGATTGTCGAACAGTTTCGGAAGCAGGCTCTGGTAAAACAGCGATACAAACCAATAACCTGCCGAAATACCCAAGAATATCGCCTCGGCGACTTTGTAGAAAGGATTATCCTTGTATAAAAAAGACAATATACCCAGAGTTAAAAGGGCACCAATCCACACTCCGATTGTTACGCTCATACTGCCTTTCCTTTCTCTTTGCCGCGCGTAGCGAAATAGGCGATGTTGGCGATTATGATAAACAGCACGATAATCGTGTGCGCGAATGTCTGGCCGACCATGTATTTTACGGCGCGCCCTTTGATTCCGGTAAGAATCTCGAATTCGGCGCCGCCTTTCATGCCGCCTAAAATTCCTTTGAGTTGCTTGCCAAGATAGGGATAGACCTGCGGCGCTTGCACCGCGGTATTGCCAGCGCCCAGTACGACATTAAATCTGTCAACCGCGAACAGCACCCATTCAACCGTGCCGGGATAACCGGCGGATAGGTTAAATACGTAATCGATATTGGAAAAATTCTTGACCCCCTGCATGATCGGAAAACTTGTTGTGGGCTTGCCGTAATAATCGACCGTGAACGTATTGGGTATCGATGTTCCCATCCCCTGGATAACCATTTCGTTGCCGGCCTGATAGCCCAGGTTGATATAGTCGATGCCATATTCGAATTTGCGGCCGGCCTTTTGTTCGGCGATTTCTTTGGCGCGTTCGGCCTGAATCGCGCCTTGCGGCCAGAGCCCAATCACGATAACCTTGAATTTGCGCTGAAGGCAATAGGTCATGAATGTTTCGGCCATCGGCTGCAATTCAGGTTCAGAACCTGGATCATAGTCAAGCGACATTAACACCCTGGCGCCATCAGGGAGTTTGCTGATAACGGCATAGAGACTTTCAACTTCAGGCGAAGTCGGGATTTTCATTTCGATCCTCAAAAACATCGGGATAGAAATAGCCACGAAAATGAAAACGAAGATAATCCGCCGGTCGATAGTCATCAGTTTTTGCCAGAATCCGGTTTTGATTTCATCGGCCATTTTACTCACCTCCCAGATAGGAACGCTCGATTCCCAGTATCAGGCGAAGCGAGGTCGAAACGGTACCCAGCGCGATTCCTATCATGATAGCGCGCTGGCCGGCGGTATTGGGGATATTCATAATCCAGTTAGCCAGATTTGACATATGCAGCCAGCTGGGAAGCCAGCCCGTCAGCGAATCGCCCAAAGGCACCCGGCCCAGCATAACAAAGAAGGCGGCCAGTAATAATATGGTAGCTTCTTTGGTGCGGGCGCGGAAAGCCCTGTAGGATGCCGAGCCGACATAAAAGGCCAGCAAAGCGAACATCATAGCCATCAGCGGCGAATAGACATAATCGTACAGATAAGTGAACGCCGTTCCCTGATCCTGGAAACGTCTGCCGCCAGAGAAGAAGAATCCGACTATGACCATGGTTAAAAACGAGACTATTATCAGAAGCGAGTAGGGCCAGTCCTTACGTTTCTTATAAACGCTGTTACCGGCGACCCGAATCAGGTTAAGCGCGCCAAGCCAGATTGCGAACGCGCCGATTACCTCGAACCAATCGGCGAAAACCCCATTGAGCGTGCCGAAAGGTTCGGCGGGAATGAAATATTGGAATAATAAAACGATACCCACTCCC
>CAZTNJ010000229.1:0-2468 GCA_964614835.1 uncultured Ignavibacteria bacterium
GGACAATCGCAATAAAACTGATGGCGAAATATGACAATACTACTCCGACTAATCCGCCGATAATCGCGATTGCCAGCGATTCGCCGAACAGCAAACCGAATATATGAAATGGTCTGAATCCCAGCGTCTTAAGAAGCGCGAATTCGTTCACTCTTTCGCGTGCTCCCATAATCATCGTATTTGCCAGAACCAGTAAAATCACTCCGATAATTAAGAAGCTGATTATCTTCATCCCGGCGATTATCGTATCGAATCCGGCGATAAAACCAGCGCTGAATGCTTTCTCGGTTTCCGTCAGTGTCTGTTGAGGTGAATTCTTGAACAGCTCGTCGATTTCCGCGCTCACCATAGCCGCGTCTTTTGGGTCATTGATTTCGATAATGTACCAGCCCACATTACCGGCCCAGCCTTCGGATATTTGCCTCACCTTATCGTCGAAATAATCCCAATGGAAATACATCCCGTTTTCATCGACAGCGGGATCGCGCCCCTTATATATCGCTTTCAAAACGAAATCCCACTGTCCGGGATATATTTGGCTGGTTAACCGAATCACGTCGCCGACTTTCCAGCCGAACCGGTCGACTAATTTCTGCCCGGCGATACAGGCGCTTTTGTCGGCCAGATATTGTTCCCTTTGATTTTCCGGAATAATCAACTCAGGATAAATATCGAGGACATGTTCCGGCCCCATGGGGAATTGCGCGAAAAAGTTTTTAGGGTCATTATTATAAATTCCGCCGAACCAGTTCGCGTAGCCCACTTTAGATATTCCCGGCAACCGCGAAATCTTGTCATAATATGCAAGCGGCAGGCTGAACGTAAATGACACCGCGTGTCTTGTGATAAGCCGCCGCGGCGAGGACGCTTCCAATTGAGCGTTCCAGGTTTGCAGAGTAGTCTGTATTACCTGGAATGCTACAATTGCCAGGGCCAGACCTAATATCGTAAGCAGGGTCCGAAGCTTATGTCTGGCGGTATTTCGAAGTATTAATCTGATTACCCACATGTTTATGCCAATTCCCCTTTGTCGAGATATCGACGTGTATGAGCTCTCTCCGCCGCCCGAGGGTCGTGAGTAACCATCACGATTGTTTTCTTGAATTCGGAATTTAGCCGCGATAGCAACACCAGGATTTCCTCTGCCGATATTTTATCCAGGTCGCCCGTCGGCTCATCCGCCAGGATGATACTCGGATCGGTTACAAGCGCTCTTGCAATCGCTACCCTCTGCTCCTGACCGCCCGACAATTGCCGCGGGAAGTGCTTCATCCGATCTTCCAAACCAACGACTTTTAGCGCCAATTCCACATGTTCGTGACGTTCTTTTTTTGAAAGTTTTGTCAACAGCAGGGGAAGCTCGACATTTTCGTAAGCGGTCAAAACCGGAATCAAATTATAAAACTGAAATATGAAACCGACGTGCCGCGATCGCCACTGCGCCAGACCGCTCTCCGAAAGGTTGCTGATATTTTCGCCCGCGACAATAACATCGCCGGCGCTTGGGCGGTCTAATCCGGCAATCAGATTTAACAGGGTCGTTTTACCTGAACCGGAAGGACCCATCAATGCCAAAAAATCGCCTTCCTCAGCCGTTAAATTAATATTCTGCAAAACCGGGATTTGGATGCTATCCCGGTGATATACTTTGCTGACCGCGTTTACCTTTACGATTGGATCACTCATATCTTTCCTTTATGAAATCACTTTTACTTTATCTTTTGTTTTCAAATTAGCCGGGGGCGATACTATTACCTGTTGCCCGGCTGTAACACCGCGCGCTATTTCGGTCTGTTTGCCTAATTGACGGCCAATTGTCACTGCCAGCATTTGGGCTCGATTATTGATAATAGTAAAGACCACCGGTTTATTATCGCGCATCGCTATAGCATCGGATGGCACCATTACGCCGCTTAATGATTGATTCGCTGATTTTATTGAATCCGACTCCAGGAAGTTTATTCTGGCGCTCATTTCAGGCAGGACTCGGCTGTCCTTATCGGTAAATCCCACTTTGGTCATAACAGTTGCCCGCGAACGATCGGCTGTGGGGACGATTTTCTTGACAAAACCACTATAACGAGTCCCCGGATACGCGTCGAGAATAATCTCACATCTTTGTCCCAATATTACCCGCTGAATATTTGATTCGGCCACATCGGCCTCAACCTCTAAGGAATTCATATCCGCCAGTACGACAACTGCCCCTTTGGAGCTGGCGGAGGACGACATCGGAGCGACTATTTCCCCGACATCCGCGTATTTGTTCAATACGGTCCCATCAAATGGCGCGCGAATAAATGTGTTTTCAAGCGCCACTTCGGCTGATTTTACCGTAGCCATAGCCGATTTCACCCCGGCAATTAATCCTTTGTATTGCGCCTCGCTTATATCGAATTCGGCTTGAGTAACAGCCCCCGATTTGACCAATTCCTTTTGTCGGGAAAATGCAATCGCGGCCTGGGTGC
>CAZTNJ010000230.1:0-2444 GCA_964614835.1 uncultured Ignavibacteria bacterium
AATGGAATTCTTTTCACCGGCGGAGCAGATATTCGCCCTAAGTATTATCGACAGAAACAACATCTATCAACGAGCCCATCGGGGTTGGAACGGGATAGTTTCGAGCTTAGGCTGATAGGCGCGGCTTTAAAATCAAAAAAACCGATATTTTGTATCTGCCGGGGACATCAGGTTTTAAATACTTATCTTAAAGGGACACTTTATCAAGATTTGAGCTTGTATCCGGCGACAACACTTGCCCATTCGGACAGCAATCAAACAGCGAAGGTATTTCACGAAGTCGAGTTAGTTAGAGAAAGCTTACTTTACGACATAATCCGAAAAGGGAAAATAATAGTAAATTCGAGTCACCACCAATTTGTGAAAGATCTCGGCAAAGGGCTTAAGGCATCCGCGGCGGCTCCTGATGGGGTCCTTGAGGGAATGGAACTAGCCAATTATCCTTTTCTAGTAAGCGTGCAATGGCATCCTGAACGTATTTGGGATTACGCGCATTCGCGGAAGCTTTTTGGAGCATTTGTTTCCCAAGCGTGTGGCCGTAAGTAAGTTAGGGTGATTCCGTTCAATTATCACTTCGAATGAAGGCGCAAGCCTTGACATGGACGAAAGAAGTCTATAAATTGAGCTCGGAGGATTAACATGAAGAAAATATATCTTGACCATAATGCGACGACATTCGTTCATCCCGAAGTATTCGAAGCGATGAAGCCTTATTTCACGGAGAATTTCGGCAATGCCAGTTCAATTCATGAATTTGGCCGAGCAGGCAAAGCCGGTTTAGAGAATTCCCGCCAGAAAATAGCTGAATTATTAAAATGCCAGCCTAATGAGATAGTTTTCACATCAGGCGGGACCGAATCGGATAATCTGGCTATCAAAGGAACCGCTTACGCTCTGGAAAAAAAGGGACGGCATATCATAACCAGCGCGATTGAGCATCACGCGGTGCTGGAAAGCTGTCATTATCTGGAAAAGAACGGTTTTGAAGTAACCTATCTTAAACCTGATGGCTCTGGTAGAATTTTACCAGACGTCCTTAAAAACGCAATCCGCAGAGATACGATTCTGACAACAATTATGCACGCCAATAATGAGACAGGCACAATACAGGATATTGTTGCATTGGTCGAAGTTGCTCATAAAGCCGGTATAGTGTTTCATACGGACGCGGTTCAATCTACAGGTAAGATTCCTTATACGATTCCCGAACTTGGGATCGATATGTTATCGGTTTCGGGGCATAAATTTTATGGACCTAAGGGGGTCGGTTTGCTTTACGTTAAAGGCAACGCAAAATTGACTCCTTTAAGCCATGGCGGTTCTCATGAGCATAATTTGCGGGCGGGCACCGAGAATGTGGCCGGTATCGTGGGTTTGGCCAAGGCGATGGAAATCGCTTATCGCGATATGAACTCGGAGTATAATCGTCTGCGGCGCATGAAAGAAACTTTTGTAAATGGCCTGCGGTCACGAATTCAGGATATAGTAATAATTGGCGATCAAGAAAATTGCGTGCCCAATACGGTCAATGTTTCGTTTAAGGGTGTAGAGGGGGAATCCATAGTACTTAGTTTAGACCTCAAGGGAGTTGCCGTATCTTCTGGTTCCGCCTGCACTTCAGGATCGATTAACGCATCGCACGTGCTAACCGCGATGGGGGTTTCGCCGGAGCTGGCACACGGGGCGATTCGGTTTTCGTTTGGCCGCGCTAATGCTGAATCGGATGTCAGCGATGTGCTGGATATACTACAGCAAGAGATCGCCAGAATTCGCAAGATATCGCCTTTGTACGGAAAGGCTTAGCGCATCATAAATACAGATCAATATGAGCAAAGTATTAGTAGCCATGTCGGGCGGCGTGGATTCAACAGTGGCTGCCTGTATGTTGGCCGAGCGCGGTTTTGATGTTATCGGCATCACTTTTAAAAATTTCGATTTAAACGAATTTGCCCCCAAAGATTCAAAACGAAACTGTTGTTCCGTTGAGCTTATCAATAACGCGCGTCAGGCTTGCGGCAAACTGGGTATCCCCCATTATGTTATAGACCGGACCGATATTTTTAAGCATAGGGTGCTCGAAAATTTTCGCGATTCGTATCTACGCGGCCTCACGCCTAATCCCTGCGTGAGATGTAATTCGCTGGTCCGCTGGCCGGAATTAATCAACCTTGCGGACCAAATGGAGGCCGAATTTGTGGCAACCGGGCATTACGCGAGAATCGGCAAACAAGGAAAAGAAAATCGAATTTTCCGGGGTAGATCAGTTAACAAAGATCAATCATACGCGTTGTGGGGAATTAAAACGGAATACCTGAACAGGACGATTCTTCCAGTTGGCGATTATGAGAAGGACGAAATCAGACGAATAGCCGCCGCGCATGGATTTGTAAGCGCCGAGCAACCGGACAGTCAGGATATTTGTTTTGTGCCGGAAGGCAAATACA
>CAZTNJ010000231.1:0-2414 GCA_964614835.1 uncultured Ignavibacteria bacterium
CAAAATCCCGCAATAAAAAAGACTGCTAACAAATTACTTTGTCAACAGTCTGGCCCGCCTTTGGCGGGATTCCCGAAGCCAACCACCCTACATCGATCAATCCCGCCCCCAAAAATCCTTAAAATAAAACTTGCGTAAAACATTATAATTTGGTAAATTGCAAAACTTGGGGAGTGGGTTGACAGACCCACTCTTTTGACTATTAAGGATACGTGGAATCATGGATAGCCTTGAAAACGTAAGACCGAAATTTAACGAAATCGCCGAATCGCTCGGCCTCGAACTTGTCGAATTGACATGCGTCAATATCGGCGGCCGCACCATCGTGAGGTTGACTGTGCACAAACCCGGCGGAGTCACTGTCGGCGAGTGCGCCAGGCTATCCCGGTCCGTCTCCGATTATCTGGACACCGAGGATATAATCCACGGCAGTTTCACGCTCGAGGTGACATCTCTGGGTTTGGACAAGCCGCTGGTCAAGGCGATCGACTTTAAACGACGAATCGGGGAAAGAGTCAGGATCGAATTTAAGCCGGGTATTTACGAAAAAAATGTAATTGAGGGAGTGTTGAGCCAGGCCGATGATGCCGCAATCACGATTACGGTCGATGACCTGTCTAAACAATACGCGTATGAGAACATTATCCGGGGGAAAATCGTTTATTAGCCCAATAGCGGAGGCTTGTGATGCAATATGATATTTTAGAAGCGCTGGCGCAAATATCTCGCGATAAAAATCTCGAAATGGACTATGTCCTCGAGACCGTCGAATCGGCGCTGGTGGCGGCTGCTAAAAAGAAGTATTCGACCAACGAATCAATCCGGGCCGAAATCGATCGGATGTCCGGCGAAATCAAGATGTGGATGACCAAGAAAATCGTCGAAAACGTGGTCGACCCATATACCGAAGCGACGATCGCGCAGGCCGAAGAGCACTACGAGGATGTCGAGATCGGCCAGGAGCTTGATTTTCCTATCGATTTCATGGAATTCGGCCGTAACGCTATCGCCTCCGCCAAACAAATCCTTATCCAGAAAGTCCGCGAGGCCGAACGCGAACAAATTTACGAAGAGTTTATTAAGAAAGTCGGCGAACTAGTAACCGGCACCGTTCAGCAAATCGATAAAGGCAATATTGTTGTCAATCTTGGGCGCGCCGAGGGGATTGTGCCGATGAAAGAGCAGATAAAGAAAGAGAAATTCCGCCAGGGCGATAGAATCAAGGCGTTGATATTCGACGTGCAGAAATCCAACCGCGGTCCGCAAATTATGCTGTCGCGCGGTTCGGCGGATTTCCTCCGTAAGCTGTTCAGCCAGGAAGTCCCGGAAATCGCCGAGAAGATTATCGAAATCAAAGCCATCTCGCGCGAACCCGGCGAACGCAGCAAAATCGCCGTGTCTTCCAACGATGACAGAATCGACGCGGTCGGCGCCTGTGTCGGCGTGAAAGGCGTTCGTGTCCAGAATATCGTCCGCGAATTAAATAACGAGCGTATCGATATCGTCCCCTGGTCGAACGAACCCATGATTTTCGTGACCAAGAGTTTGGCTCCGGCCAAAATTGTCCATGTCGATATTTTCCACGAAGACAAAAAGATGCTGGTAGTTGTCGCCGATGACAAACTATCGCTGGCAATCGGCAAAGCCGGCCAAAATGCCCGACTTGCCGCTAAACTTACCGGCTGGAAAATCAATATCATGTCGGAAACCGAATACAATGCGCTCCGCCAAACCGAAGAGATGGAGAAAGTCGAGATCGAATCGGTTGCGGATATCACCGAAAAGCTTCGCGCCAAGCTGTTATCATCTGGTATAGAAACGGCTCAAGATATTATCCGCAAGGGCAAAGAGAAACTCGAAGAAATCGAGGGAATCGGCGAACGCACTGCCGAACGCCTAATTGAAATCGCCGAAAAAGCAATTGCCGATAAAATAGCCGAAATCCAGAAAGCCGCATTGGAATCCGGCGCCGATAAACCCGTAGAGTATGAATTCAGTCCGACCGATACCGAAACAACGCCGCGCCCGGAGGAATTTTAAGAAGGGGATGAGGTTGTTCCCTAACATAGTATGGAGCTCGGTGAGAGGGAGGAATAATTATGAAAAAAAGAGTATATGATTTAGCCAAAGAATTCAACATTTCTTCCAAGGCGATGGTTGATATGGTTCGCGGCCTTGGTTTTGATATAAAATCGCACTCATCAACCGTCGAAGATGACGTTGTCAAAGCGGTCGAACGTAAATTAAAAGCCCAGGCGGATGAAGTTAAAAAAGGGCTGGAAGAAAAACGTAGAAAAGAAGAAGAACGAAAACGCGAGGAAGAAGACAAGCTCAAGCAAAAACGCGAGGCCGAAAAACGTATATTGGCCGAGCTCGCCAAATCCAAGAAAAAACCGTTTAAAAAACCGGAAACA
>CAZTNJ010000232.1:0-2406 GCA_964614835.1 uncultured Ignavibacteria bacterium
AAAATGATTTTAAGTTCATAGGCGTAGAGGATGACGAAATAGAGGCCGATCAGCGGCAGCAAAATATATTGCACGAAAATACGCAAACCGTTTGGGTAAGCGGCGGTTTTATTTGATACGCGCAAATTAGATGGAATGCCCGAAAGAAATATCCAGGTGTTAAATATTATCGCGATAACTATAAAAAGCTGGAAAAAGCGTTTTTCGGGGATATCTAATCCGAAAAGCTCTTTGGCGGCGATTAGCGCCAACAGCAATCCGATATACATCACCGCCGAAAACAGGGCCGAATTCAAAAATCGCAAAAACAACGTTTTATTGTATTGCCAGAATTCCTCGACCTGATTTTTCCCGAGAAACGGTAAAAAGGCGACCAGGAAGTGAAGCATGACCTGCAATAGCAGGAAGCGAACGATATAGGAGTAGTTAACGAACGGATCGGCCGGCAATGATATGTAGTAGCAGATTAAAAGAACAGCTCCCAGTCCCTGAATCAACCATAACAATTCTCGGGAAATTCGGCGGCTTTCGCCCCAGGTAACCAAAGCGATAAATAGCGGCACGCCGAGTCCGGCAGCCATCGCCAGTTTTTGCATCCAGTGCGGGATTGCGTTATTGGATACGCCGATCATGGCAACTAAAACAATCGATGTTATTATCGCGCTCATAATCGCAACCGGGAATCGCTGGAACGATGATATCGCGCCTTGAACCAGGGTGTCAAACGAGGGAAATTTCTTGATTAGCGGCATAGGTATTCCTGTTTATTGGGCGGTTGGCTTTTTTAATGTTCGAGTTCTTAATGTACGCACAGCAACATCATACTATAGATTACAGAAATAGTTTGGTCAATAAAAATAGAGCGACCCTAAAGTGAATTATCATAAAAAGGAAACTCCCGAAGTCATCAGACTTCAGGAGTTTAAGCTTGGTAGCGGGGCTTGGATTTGAACCAAGGACCTTCGGGTTATGAGCCCGACGAGCTACCAGACTGCTCCACCCCGCGTCGTGACACCAAATAAACATAGCCGCCCCACAATGTCAAGATATTATTAGCGATTTAATTATTAGATGTTAAATCAGTAATGGAAAACGGCTTTCCCCGTTGTATTATCGAACAGGCTCGTTCGATGTATATCCAACCATACACTTTCGCCTATATGCGGATTGACTTTAGATAGACAGAACAGTTTTCTGGATGCATTGCCGGTAAGTTCAACGATATATTCCTTGCCGGTATCTTCGTACCCGGTAATTTTCGCCTGTATAATTCCCTTGTCGGATAGCTGGCAATGCTCGGGGCGAAAACCGTATAATATTTCGGAGTTTGGAGCAAGCTGGGTCGGTAACGGTATCGATAATCCGGGATCAATCACAACCTGTTTACCGGAGCTGTCGACCTTACCGTTAAGGAAATTCATCCCCGGATTACCAAGAAAGCCCGCCACGAAAATATTGGGCGGAGTATCATATAGTACCCGCGGATTTTCCGGGCCGATTTGCTGGCCGCCGTTTAGGATTACGATTCTATCGGCCAAGCTTAGGGCTTCCACTTGATCATGAGTCACATAAAGCGAAGTTCCGCCCACTCTTCTGTGAAGCGACAACAATTCGGAACGCATCTTCATCCGAAGTTCGGCATCGAGGTTGGATAGGGGCTCATCGAATAAATATAGCGACGGCTGCCGGATTATTGCGCGGCCCAGAGCTACTCGTTGACGCTGCCCGCCCGATAGTTGTTTCGGCTTGCGATATAAGTATTCGGAAAGCCCGATTAGGCCGGCGGTGGTTTCGACCCTGGTCCTGATTTCGGATTGGGGCAGCTTACGAATTCTTAAAGCGAAAGCTAGATTTTCGAACACGGTCATGTGCGGATACAGCGCGTAGTTCTGAAAAACCATGGCAATATCGCGGTCTTTGGGTTCAAGTGATGTAACATTTTTATTGTCGATTATGATATCGCCGGAATCGGCGGTTTCTAATCCCGCGATAATGCGAAGAAGCGTCGTCTTGCCGCAACCGGACGGCCCCAGTATCACCAAAAATTCCCCTTTGGCGACATCGAAACTGATAGATTCAAGTATCGGCCTCGAATCACCGAATTTCTTGGCGACAGATTTGATTTCCAGTTGAGCCATTGGCGGATTATACAATCGCCCGGGCGCTTTGCCAAACGAAATGTCCGACTATCCGAAAGTGAAAATAATTATAAAAGTTTAATAATTATACCTTGAAATTTTGGGCAATCATCCGATACAATAAATGTTGTGAATAGAATACTCTTAATTTTAGCGGTTTGCGCGTGTGTCTGGTTGGCCTGCGATTCGAATACCTCGGGGCCGAACTATTTACCTATCGATATTTAATCGCAATCGGCGGGCGCGGTTTTAAGTAACACGGAAAATT
>CAZTNJ010000233.1:0-863 GCA_964614835.1 uncultured Ignavibacteria bacterium
TGTTCATTTAAAGTAAATTATTTAAACGATTCGATAATTAATCAGGCGGACATGATGAATCTTGATGACAAACTTCGCCAATTGCGGGAACTACGCGATCAAGCCAAATTCGGCGGTGGCCAAAAAAGGATAGATAGTCAGCATCGAAAAGGAAAATTAACCGCCCGCGAAAGAATAGACCTGTTGCTCGACGACGGCTCGTTCGAGGAATTCGATATGTTCGTGACTCATCGCGGTACCGATTTTGGGATAGATGAGGAAAAATATCCCGGCGATGGCGTTGTGACAGGTCACGGTACTATCGATGGCCGCCAGGTGTTTGTATTCAGCCAGGATTTCACAGTTTTCGGAGGAACCCTATCGGAGGCATTCGCCGAAAAAATCTGTAAAATTATGGATATGGCCGCCAAAGTCGGCGCGCCGCTAATCGGATTAAACGACTCCGGCGGAGCTCGCATTCAGGAGGGAGTAGTATCGCTGGGGGGATATGCCGAGATATTCCTTCGAAACACATTATACTCCGGAGTGATCCCGCAGATTTCCGTGATTTTAGGCCCCTGCGCCGGTGGGGCGGTTTACTCGCCGGCAATCACTGACTTCACGATAATGGTAAAAGGTACCTCGTTCATGTTTGTTACCGGTCCTAATGTTGTTAAAACTGTAACTCATGAGGATGTTTCATTCGAGCAATTAGGCGGCGCAGATACACACGCTTCTAAGTCAGGCGTTGCTCATCTGGCGGCCGAAAATGAGATCGAAGCAATCGGATTCACCAGACGGCTGCTGAATTTTTTGCCATCCAATAATATCGATAGCCCGCCGCAATTCGAGTGCGATGACCCGATTGACAGGATCGATGAATC
>CAZTNJ010000233.1:873-2405 GCA_964614835.1 uncultured Ignavibacteria bacterium
GCTTAATAAAATAGTTCCCGAGAATCCCAATAAACCTTACGACATAAAAGATGTTATAACTCGGGTTATCGATAACGCCGATTTCTTTGAAATTCATCCGCAATATGCCCAGAATATCGTGGTTGGTTTTGCCCGTCTGGATGGTCGCACCGTCGGAATAGTCGCCAATCAGCCGAATCATCTCGCCGGAGTATTGGATATTGATAGCTCGTTGAAAGGCGCTCGTTTCGT
Organism: uncultured Ignavibacteria bacterium; assembly: GCA_964614835.1. Lineage (GTDB taxonomy): Bacteria > Zixibacteria > MSB-5A5 > UBA10806 > 4484-95 > JAAYTW01. The sequence continues at coordinate 1,105 of CAZTNJ010000233.1, forward strand.
TCGTTTCTGCGATTGTTTTAATATCCCCTTAATTACATTTGAAGATGTCCCCGGTTTTTTGCCCGGTATCGCGCAAGAACACGGCGGCATTATCAAGCATGGGGCAAAATTGCTTTATGCATTCTGCGAAGCCACGGTTCCGAAACTGACGGTAATCACTCGGAAAGCTTATGGCGGAGCTTATGATGTTATGTCATCCAAGCATATCCGCGGCGATATCAACTATGCCTGGCCAACCGCTGAAATCGCCGTGATGGGGCCTAAAGGCGCGGTCGAAATAATATTTAAAAGAGAAATAGCCGAATCAGTTAATCCGGAAGAAACTCTCAAGAAAAAAGAGGAGGAGTATCGGCGGCTATTCGCGTCTCCTTTGAAAGCGGCCGAGCGCGGTTACATCGATGATATCATTATCCCGGCAGAAACAAGGCCCCGGCTTATAAAGGCTTTGCGGATGCTCGAAACAAAAAAGGACTTGAATCCGCCTAAAAAGCACGGTAATATTCCGCTATAATAAAGAGTTCAACCGCGATAGGGAGTTGAGTATGTCTATTGCTGATGATGTAAAAGCTACCCAGGCCAATGCCCTAAAAGCTATCGAGGGGCTTACTAGTTCGCAATTGACTTCGCCGGAAGCTATAGGGAAATGGTCAGCTAAAGATGTTATTCTGCATATCGCCATGTGGACAGGCGAATGTTTAAAAGGCTTTGCTGTTTGGAAAACCGGTCACGATTTCGATTGGGATTATGCCAGGGAATACCTGTCCTTCAACGATTTCTGGATCAAATCTTGCGCCCATCTTAATCCGGAACAAACAATTCAAATGTTAAATTTAAATTACCTGGCCCTGGCAAATGAACTGGCCGCTATACCGGATGAAATCTGGAAATCGCGCGGCGGGGTCCCTGACTGGCTGAAGGGAATTGCGGTAGTTCACGCGCAAAAGCATATAGATAAGCTGGCGGATTATCGCAATAAAATATTACATAAAATATCAATTTAGCCTAAAAACGATTTTTTATTTACTCTTAATATTCGGGCGAATTTTATTGCCTTATAAGAATATTGATTTATATTAAGTACGCCCATTAGCTGAAATAGGGGAGGAGTAAGTAAATGGTTGTAACCGAGGTTGTTGAGAAAGCCAATAAAGCGCTGGCAAATCTGCTGGCCGCCGTCGAATCGTTACCAGCCGAGTCGCATTCAGTTCCTAAAGCTATAGGCGATTGGTCCATAAAAGACCTGCTCGCTCACCTGATAGCCTGGGAGGAAGAGGCCTCCAGAGCATTTGATATCTGGAAAA
>CAZTNJ010000234.1:0-2374 GCA_964614835.1 uncultured Ignavibacteria bacterium
GTTCAACCATTATGGTACAAATGGGGTTTTATACTTGGTCGCGTGTATCGTTATTAGTGTTTATTTCACAAGCGCGCCTGGTGGAATTGTGAATAAGATGACATTAGCGCCATCACGCAAATTAAAAGCGGCGCCCTTATCATTAGTTAGATTTGAGATGACAGTATCAAGGATTACTGGGCAACTATCAAGAGGTACAAGCTTCGGCCCGCTGGGAGAGAAAAAGGTATTCAAATAAGCCAACTGCTCATCGACAGAACCAGCGCCGGAAACGGCAACGGTATTCTTGGAACATCCGGGAACCAGCATTAATGATAAACCCGACAACAACAGCAACAAGATTCCCGCGATGTAAAATCTTTTGCTGTAGTGTTGGTTCATTTGGTTCGGCTCCTTCCTGCCCGTTGGGGCATATTTAGAGATTTATTAATATTCCCTTTTGTGTTTGTATTGTGCAAATTTATTGCCGCGATGTTCCAGTTTTTGACATCGCGCCAACAAAACCGTTATTTCGTTGACAGTCAACACTATAGGCTGGGTTTTAACTTGCCAATAGTTTAAACAGGGTGGGCTTTCGATGTACATCCACCCCCAAAATGAGGGATTCTCCCCATAAATATGGGCGGGAGACAATAATATCGAGGCTACAATCTACTACACAAATAACGCCCTTGATTTACGCCTATAAAATATTTATTTTGCCTTGCGCCAAGAAAAATCGAATCGGGACTAACATAATCTTGGCTTATGAAATAGAAAACGAGGTGAAATTATGAAAATAAAGGAATTTTTAAAGACAAACTACAAGCATTTTAACGCCGCGGTGGTTATAGATGCCGCCGAGGGCTGGATCGCCCATCTGGATAAGGGCGGCAAGATGTTTATCACGATTGCCGGAGCCATGTCGACCGCCGAGCTGGGAATTTCGCTGGCGGAGATTATCCGCAAAGGGAAAATCCATGGGATTTGTTCCACCGGCGCTAATCTGGAAGAGGACATTTTCAATCTGGTGGCCAACAAGCATTACAAACGAGTGCCGAATTATCGCAACCTGTCCGACCAAGAAGAGGCGGAGCTTCGCGATAAGGGACTAAATCGCGTTACCGATACCTGTATCCCCGAAGAGGAAGCGCTTCGCCGGATAGAACACCATTTGCTAAAGCTCTGGACAAAAGCCGATCAGGAAGGGAAACGGTATTTTCCATACGAATATTTCTACCAGCTGGTTCAGAGCGGAGTTCTAAAAGAATCCTATCAAATCGATCCCATGCATTCGTGGGTGATGGCTGCCTGCGAAAAAAATCTGCCGATATTTACGCCGGGCTGGGAAGATTCTACGATGGGGAATATTTTCGTATCGAACGTAATCAAGGGAAATATCAAATCGTTCAATATCGTTAAGAACGGTTTGGAACAAATGGATAAACTTATAGGCTGGTACCTGGATAATTCTAAAGATCAGTCTATCGGCTTTTTCCAGATTGGCGGCGGTATCGCCGGCGATTTCCCGATTTGTGTAGTGCCCTTAATTCAGCAAGATTTACAGAAACCCTGCAAGTTCTGGGGATATTTCTGCCAGATATCGGACAGCACGACCTCGTATGGGTCTTATTCAGGCGCGGTTCCCAATGAAAAGATTACCTGGGGGAAGCTGGATATCAACACGCCGAGGTTTATTATTGAATCGGATGCGTCGATAGTTGCGCCTTTAATATTCCAGTATATTTTAGAAGATTAATAAATTTCGCGTTGGGCGGTTATTCTTTTCGATAAAACCGCCCTTACTGTCTTTGAGGCAAATATTCACCAATTAAAAATATAAGGAGAGAAGATGGGGAAGACCGAGGAAAATCTCAAAGCGGCGTTCGCCGGGGAGTCGCAGGCTCGCAACAAGTACACCTTTTTTGCGCAGGTAGCCCGTAAAGAGGGTTATCACTATATCGCGAAAATATTCGAGGAGACTGCCGAAAACGAAAGACGTCACGCCAAAGATCATTTCGAGATGCTGGGCGGAATCGGTAACACGGCCGCGAACCTCAAGGAAGCTATCGGCGGTGAAGATTACGAAACCACCACGATGTACGCGCAATTCGCCGAGGAGGCCAAAGCCGAAGGAAACATGAAGGCGTTCACCTTATTCAAAATGATCGGCAAAATCGAAGCTCACCATCGCGACCGCTATAAAAAACTTCTGGAGATGGTTGAAAACGGCACGGTTTATAAACGCCCCAACCCGATAAAGTGGAAATGTTCAGTGTGTGGTCATATCCACGAGGGAACCGAGCCGCCGGCCAAATGCCCCTGCTGTCAGCATCCTAACGAATATTTCGAGCCAGCCAATTTGGACGTGTAATTCGTATGATTTCGTAAGGGC
>CAZTNJ010000235.1:0-1628 GCA_964614835.1 uncultured Ignavibacteria bacterium
GTTTTTAGTAGCAGGTGATCCAGCCAGTTCAAATGATCCCGATGGTTCTAGGGCTGACATGGGTGCATACTATTGCTATCAACATTTAAGAACCCTTTGGAATGTCTCAACTTCAGGTAGCGACTCAGGCGGCGATGGCTCTTCGCTTAATCCGTTTAGGACAATTCAACATGGTATCAATGCGGCTTCGAATGGGGATACTGTATTAGTATCCGATGGCCACTACTACGAACGAGTTAATTTCCTTGGCAAAGCCATAACTGTGGCCAGTGAATATCTTTTTGAAAAGGACTCGACCCACATATTGAATACAATTATTGATGCTGACACTTTGGTGCTTGGTGTAGCCGATACTGGCAGTGTAGTTCGATTTGTGAATGGAGAAGATTCGACCAGCGTTCTTCATGGGTTTACAATTCAAAAAGGTATAGGCACGCTCAATGCCGGGATTCGGGTAGGTGGTGGAATTTTATTTTCAAATTGCAGCCCTACTATTAATTATTGTAGAATTATTGATAATTCCGTTTACCACGGCCAGGGTGGTGGCATATATGCAAGCGATAATGAGTATGAAATTACACTCAATAACTGCTTAATCAAGAACAATATCGTAGCAGATTGTGGTCCGAATCATTCGTTTGCACGACAGGTATACCTGGTAAACAGCAAAGCTCACATAGTCGAAAACACCATAATAGATACAATTAGAAATTATAGTAGTGTCCTGTGCCCAAATTCAAACTTGATTATTGATAACAGTACTATAATCGGCGGATTGGAACGGGGAACATTTATTGTGAGTAATTCATTGTTAAATAGATCTTATCTTGAGGGCAAATTTAGAATAGTGGGATCCCATGTATTGAATGCCTATTTTAGTGAAATAAGTAGCTATTACCTATTCAATGATACAATTGACGTTTCGATCTATTGTAATGTTGGACCTGACGTAGCTGATACAATCATTAACTGTGTATTATTAATGGCAAACGACATAATAATCGCAAACTCATATATTCAAAATTCCAACCTTCGCGGTGGTATACGCATACCTTATTCTGGTGGTGCAATTATAAACTCTTTTGTAGGTGGTGGAATTGGGTTTGGCAGTCCATCAGGCACACTATATATTGATGGTTCCACTATAATGAATAAAGGGATTAAACAATCACAGCCCGGGGCAATTATCAATATTAGAAACTCAATAATCTCCTCTTTTCAGAATATCACTCTTGATATTCCCGGCAATGCAATTAATCAGATATCTATTCAATGCAGTGATATTTACAGGTATGATTCGGGGGCTTGGTACAATGGGCCAGCAGGTATTCTAGACACCAGCAATCTTTATTTTTCTGATCCGAAGTTCTGTGATACTATGTCCGAGAATTATCATATATCGTCTAATTCCATATGTGCTCCTGCTAATAATGGCTGTTCCACATTAATAGGGGCTTTAGATGTGGGATGTTCTGAGCTCCCTTCATTTAGTTTATTGTATCCCCCTACTGATTCAGTCTGCGCTTTTACGACTCAAAGATTTATCTGGCAAAGATCTTTTGATTCATATTATGGCTACCCTACTTCTTACCGGTTTTACATAGATGATAATCCTGCTTTTTCGTCTC
>CAZTNJ010000235.1:1638-2366 GCA_964614835.1 uncultured Ignavibacteria bacterium
ATGATTCATTCAAAGCGATATTACTGGCGCGTAAAAGCTTTTAACGGTTATGCGCCCCCATTATATTGTAACGAGATTTGGAATTTCTACATAGATGACTACCCCTCATCCCCCGCTATCATCAATCCCCCTATCGGGGCGTTTGTCGATAGCCTGACATATCTCACCTGGCTTATCGGCACCGACCCCGATAGTTTCGATATGGTCAGCTATGAAATCCAGATCGACAATGATTCGTTGTTCGGATCACCAGAAGTTAATGATACCATTCAAAACGGGATGCTGCTTGATAATTCGATATCAGTACGGATTAAACAACTGGATGGATACCTAAACCTATCAAATGACAATGTCTATTACTGGCGAATCTGCTCACTCGATAACTACGGCCTATATTCCCCCTGGCCAGATACGCTCCATTGGTTTGTTTATAACCATCTAAATCATCCGCCAAACGCACCTGTATCGGGTTTCTCGCCTTGTAATGATGAAGAAGTCATATCTCTCCAGCCAATCATAACCTGGAATGATGCCACTGATCCGGATCCCGATGTTTACAGCGATAATCTGTCATATATAGTACGATTAGCCAAAGATTCTTCATTTGTAGGATTTGTATTATATGATTCTACCGCTATGGGAATAAATCAATTTGAACCGGCAGTTCCGTTGGATGATAATTCCCATTACTACTATCAGGTTAAGACATTTGACGATGGTCTCCTGTC
>CAZTNJ010000236.1:0-2293 GCA_964614835.1 uncultured Ignavibacteria bacterium
CGTTAGCCTGACCAGCCGGCGATTTACTGTCGCCACCCGATGGGTCAACGGGGAGCCAGCCTATGCCCGGCAGATAAACCTCGCACCATCGATGGAAGGTTCCATCTTCGGAGGCCAGATCGCCGCGCTGAGTTATGGCGCCGCTTAAACGCGCGGGTAAACCAGCGGCTCGACACATGGCAATAAACACCAACGAATATTCGGAACAGGATCCTTTGCCCGATTCCAAAACGGCAGGAGCGATATTCCATCCGCCAGCCAGTTCGTAATCAATATGGTCGATGACATAGCGGAATATTTTTCGCATAATCCAGTAGGCGTTCGTTTCGTTGTCAACAGCCTCCTTTACGGCGTTTTGAATTGTGGGCGAACCAAGCGCGAACTTAGTATCATCGACAAGGTATTTATCTTTTATGTCTCTGGGGATATCCTTTAACTGGCCGACTTTTTCGGGGCGGAAAATGATTTGATAATCGAAAATCTCCGCTGTGGTTTTATAGGAAAGCGATACTGATTCGCCGGGCTTCACGACATTACGATGAACATGAGCAAGTCGCTGTCCCCATTTATCGGTAACGATATCAAATTTATCGGGTTCGAACACGGGCGATTGGGTTATTGTCTGATGCGGCGAGCTTTCGGGGATAGCTACATAGATATCAAGATTCAACAACACGCCGGGGCCGTAGTTGTTTACCAGATGGGCATAATTCATGGTTTCGGTAACGATATCTTTGGAAACCGAAATTTGCTCATCGTTGGCAAGCAACGCGTACACCGAATCTGATTGATAATCGGCGCAATAGATTCTATCGTCCAAACAGGCCAGTCCCCAGGGATATTGCCCTGGCGATTTTATAGTCAGCACGATTTCGCCGGTTTGCGGCCAGACCATATAAATACGATTGGCAACTCTATCGGCCACCCAGAGATAGGCGCTATCGAAAGCAAGACCGGTAATATCGCCGGATGGCGCGGGAATTTCTTTTATAGTGGTGCCATCGTTGGGGGATATTTGCAATAATTTGCTGTTTTTCGTATCCCCCAGCCAGAGATAGCGGCCATCCCAGGCCAACCCGGCTGGCGCGCCAGCCAGATTGGGCAAGATTCTTTCGCTGATAAAAGTCGCCAGATTCAGCTGCAAAATCGCGTTCTCTTCGGCATCAAGAACCCAAAGACAGTGCTTATCATAGGCGAGACCATACGGTTTGAATCCCGGCGAAGGAATCTCCGCCAGGACTTTACCGCTGGAGGGATCAAGCTTGTAAATGGTATGATTTTTATGGTCGGCCAGATAGAGCGATTTGCTATCGCTGGCCATGCCAGTCGGGTATGGCGACGGGGTCGGGAACGCCGATTTGATATCGCCGATAGCGGCGAATAACGGGGTGCCAAGTATGGCTATAAGTATAATTATCGACACGCTAACTTTCATTTTATTCTCTCCGAAAATCGAGTTGATTAATTATCGTGTTCATAACCAAATAGATTTTACAATCATGAAAGACTTTCAACAAGAGGAAATGGCGCAATAATAATAAATTTATAGTGGCTTAATAACCGAATACTGATTATTATCAAACATGCCAAAGAAAGAAGAAAATATGTTAATAGGCGCGCATATGTCTATTGCCGGCGGTCTTTATAACGCGTTTGCCGAAGGGGAGCGCAAAGGATGCGACACGATTCAGATTTTCGTGAAATCATCCAACCAGTGGAAAGCTAAGCCGATAACCGACGAGGAGCTGGAAAAGTATCATCAGGAACAAAAACGAACCGGTATCGAACCGGTGGTGGCCCACGATTCGTACCTAATTAACCTCGGCTCGCCCGACCCTGACCTGCTGGAAAAATCGCGGCAGGCGTTTCTCGTGGAGCTTCAGCGCTGCGAAAAACTGGCCATCCCCTATCTGGTGACTCATCCCGGCAGCTATCTTGATTCGCCGGAGCAATCTGGCATAGACAGGGTGGCGCAATCGCTGGCCTGGTTGTTCGAGAAAACATCGGATTTTAAGGTTAAAGTAGCCCTGGAAACGACGGCTGGCCAGGGGAGCAACCTCGGATACACGTTCGAACAGCTGGCCGAGATGATCGAAAAATCGGGCTTGCCACAGCGATGTATGGTCTGTTTCGACACATGCCACGCCTATGCCGCCGGATATGATATAGCCAATCGCGAAGGATACGAGCAAACCTGGAAGGCGTTCGAACGTATAATTGGATTAGACAAGCTGGCGGCGATTCATCTCAATGATTCAAAGAAGGGATTGGGAAGCCGCGTCGATAGACACGA
>CAZTNJ010000237.1:0-1640 GCA_964614835.1 uncultured Ignavibacteria bacterium
AAATTGCCGGTTATTTCTATAGGTATGCCGTATTTATCGAATTTAATCCTATTGCCAAATCGACCGATAGCCAATGCCTTTACGTTTTGAATTCTAAGGGCAGCTGAATCAAGAGGTACTTTTTCTTTTTGTGAATTCTGTCCGCTGTTTTCGGAAGCGAAAAGAGTATGACCCATACATAATAAACAAAATGTGCCAACCCGAATAACCTTAATTATCTTCATAATATTCTCCATTTTTAAACTATTTTTACCTTCCATCCGGGGGAAAATCGGAGCATGGTACTGGTGCCGGGCCTAAACCCTTAAAGTATTGCACTCCATACTGTACGTCAGCTCCGGTAATCTGACAGCTCCCATTATAATCCGCACTCATCCAAAAAGCGGTATAGTTGGGGCTCGTACAAATACAATCAGGTGGTACTTGCGCTGTACCTTTAAAAAAACCGGTCAAATAGGTAATATCGGAACCGCGGCATTCGCCATTACAATTTGCGTCACCGACCACATATGGACATACGCCGACGGCATTCCAGGCTGCCGCGGTTTGAACTGCCCAATTACCAGTAAAATCTAGATCTTTTGCCATAGCAACGCTTGAAATCTTTGCTGGACAAAATGCCGTTGTACTATCCCAACGATATCTGTTTGAATAATACATAATTTTCATCGCATTTTCGATACCTATCCCTTGCACTGGTATTCCGTTATGTGTTCCTCCAACCGACAGCAGATAAAACATCTTATTAGGAACACCAGCGTTTGTATATCGGGCTTGAAGAGTATTTGTTGTATCCCAGTATTGCCCGTGATAAGTATCGGGTTGTTGCGGATTCGATGAATGCGGATCCATCAAATTACGAAAATCAACCGATAAAACATGTTCGCCGACAAGCCAATCCGCATCGTTAGTAGCCATACCCACCGCAACACCAAACATATCGCTAAAAGATTCATCAAGCGACCTCGACTGGCCAGTGGAGTCTAATTTTGATTCAAAATGCGTTATTCCATGAGCCCATTCATGGGCGACAACATCAACCTCACCGCTGGCCGGTAAATTCGGGGAAGTCGCAGTGCCATATATAACGATATGGTTATCAACATCGAAACCAGAAAAATTGTGCATCCCCGGATATTCGACCGTGGAACCCATGATCCCGCCAATCGTATCAAAACCATTCCGATTTAGATGACTTAACATATAATCATAGACCAATCCAGCATAAGCATGAGCGTCTACGCCTGACCGCTGGCTTTGATAATTCCATATAGTATCCTTATCAAACATGGTATTTCCCGGCAATGTCGAAACATATTTCTTCGTAACAATTTCACTCAATGATCCCATTTGGCCATTATGACCATGTGGATTATAGCTTGACCTACGCGTAATATCAGATAATAGAAACGATTGGTTGGAAAAGCATTTGGTGTCTATGTGGTTTTGTTGATTACCCAGCACTCCAGTCCCCGATCCAACTCGATCCGAGTCCACACAAGCGCAGAATGTAACTGGTATAAAAGTCTGGCTAATATTCGGATATTGATTGCCAAGGGAATCGCCAAAATTTATCGAATCACTTGTGGGATGCCACCCGCGATCGAAAATTGCCCTTGTTTGACCAATCAGCGTAGTAT
>CAZTNJ010000237.1:1650-2288 GCA_964614835.1 uncultured Ignavibacteria bacterium
GGGATGTAGATAGGGATTTGGATTGCCGCCAAGGTCAGCCCATCCCATAATCGATTGGTTGGTTAAGTTCCACGCCTGATAATTAGGAGGTTGGAATGATGCATCATCCCAAGAAGTAAGAGGATAGTAAAAAGAATTCCCCGTCGTATAGCGAGTTGTGATATAACGGTTATCTGATGCTAGAGGTATATGAAGCGAAGCTATCCAGGTGGTCCAATAACCACAATGAATATATACCGGTAGATAAATATCGCTGTTTAGTGGTATGTGTCTAGGCGATTGGGCCGTATCGCCAAAAATGACATCAATTTGATTCGTCTGCCCAAATATGGACGATACCCCCCATTACATAAACCAGAGTCATCGCGAAAATCAACTTCTTTGCCATCAGTTCCTCCCAAAATTATACGATTTTCACTCAACTTCCGACAAGCTGTAATCCAATGTTGCATAATATTAATAATGATAGATAAGTGGGCTGTCAAGGTTTATTTGATTATTTTTTTGTTAAGCAGCGACTTAAGCGGCTAACCTATCCCCCCACTTTTTCCCTTGCCGCTGTCCGGGAACTATAATAGTATTATTGCGTTGTGTCAGGTCGTAGGGCATAGCCCGTGACCTGACACATTTTATATACT
>CAZTNJ010000238.1:0-2272 GCA_964614835.1 uncultured Ignavibacteria bacterium
CAACCATATCCAAACGGCGGAAGATATGATTTATTATCTTATCAAAGTATTGCCGCTGGAATTTCGAGCAGGATTGGCATTAACGACTTTCACGTTCAAGAAAAATATCGATTTTAAAATTGGCTGTTATTATCGGCAGTTAAACCAGCCGGCGGATCCGCTGAAGGTGCAATTCGAAACAACCGGCCAACCGCATCCAATTGTTAATGATTATCTTCAAAAGTTATTTGATTGTTTAAACGATGAAAAATACGGACGCGCCGCCAAAATTCTTGCCGAACCACTACCGGAATTTTAGAAATTTATCTCTTCCATACGAGCGATTTTTGCCGTAATGACTTTATCCTTTATGCTCAAAATCGCATGCTCGCCCTTTATGAGATAGCCATAACCCAAAAGTGGCAGCATCATGTAAGCTTTTTTCCTATGACTTTTACCGGTAATCGATAAAACCAGTGGTTGCCTGACAGGCACAACCTTACCCTGCACGGTCTGAATTGAATCAATTTGCGCTCGGAGACTCCCCGGCTTTCCCAGACGTCCCGGCTTTTTCACTTTGATATCCCCGAAAATTTTACAGCCGGGCTTGAAAACGATAATGCCCGCGATAGTATCTGAAGACGCCACCTCGGCGATATCTTCCAGTTTAGGTATCTGATCGGATTCGGTGGAAATGTCGGATATGAATTTGATGCCAATCTGCTTTCCCTCCTGAATATAAATCTTGCCCCCAAAAACAAGGGAAAGTGGGAACCACATTAAGAACACAAACAACAGGATTTGAAGCGCGCTTTTACGAGATCGAAATACTATCACTTTGTCCAGCATAAAGAAATCGTCGTTGAATTCCCAATTTGTGTGTTCATGTAACCCATATCGAGGCTAAAGGAACCTGCCTCAAATTGAGGAAGCTTGATTCCCGCCCCGAAACAATACTTGATATTCGCCGACATCAGGTCTGATCCCTGAAGATCGCTGGTTCTGGTCTCTATCATAATAGAATTCATTCCGCCTCGCAGAGCAAGCATTTTAAAAACAACCAACTGTAATCCCATATTGATTTTCAATGGCAGTTGATTGCTCTGATCGAGATCCAATGTCAATTTGAGCGAATCGTCAGGAGAGGTCAGACCGGTTTTAATTCCGAATTCCACTCCCAGACGGGCATTTCCCGGTATTTCATCTTTGGTATCATCATATTTTATGGAATATCCCGGCTTTATCACGGAGCCAATTCGGAAATTTTTCGATACGCGAGTCATCAAACCAAGCGAAAAAGCCAACCCATGGCCATTAATATCGCCGGCAACAGGATTCATTCCCGCTTGAACTCCGGTAAAACTCAATCCGATATTTACGGGAGTCAGATTGTAGGAATATCCCAGAATAAAGGCGCGCTGATAAGAATCGAAATCGCCCAGAAAATTAAAGTCATCGTCATAGTTCGGGATATCGTTAACCTGATTTGATAAAAACCCAAACCCAAAAGCGCCATATTTTAAATCGGAATATGAAGCATACAATTCCATAAACTTGGAGTCCTGGAAATGTAAACGGTTGCTTGTAACAATCGAAAAAGTCCCCTTAATTTGCGATAGGCCGGCTGGATTCCAAAATACGGCGCTGGCATCATCGGCGTTTCCGGTTGAAGCTGCCCCCATACCTATAGCTTTGCCGCCGGCGCCGAGTTTAAATAGCGGATATTCGGATTCTCCGGCAAAGACGGAAACCGCAAACACAAAAATTAAAAAGCAAACAATCGTCGATTTATTTCGCATAGGTATATCCTCACCTGTCAGCTATTGCTATCTTGATAAAATCAGTTTTAATATCGCCGGTCAATCTGGCAAAATAGACGCCGTTGTTAAGTTTTTTGCCCCAGGCGGAACGTCCATCCCAGATGACTTCAGGGTTGCCGGGAAGTAGATTTGCGCCATCAAGCATTTGTCGATAAACCAAATCACCGGCCGAATCGAATATCTCGAGAGTTAATTCCGATACGGGCTGACCCAAAGTATAAACGATTCTGGTCTGTTCGATAGACGGGGCGAACGGATTTGGCGCATTTCGGAAATCGGTGACGCCGCCCGCGGCCGTATTTATATATGACTTGACATACCTGTTCTCATTTCCAGCTTCATCGGAAATTACGAGTGTCATAGAGTAATTGCCCGCGGGCAGTGGCGGATCAATGGTTGATAAGTCAGCCAACCATCGATTGGGAACCGTTTCGGAGAATGTAAAATAAATCCTGCCTGATGTTTCGTATTCA
>CAZTNJ010000239.1:0-2199 GCA_964614835.1 uncultured Ignavibacteria bacterium
ATATATGAACGAAGCGATGCGGTTATCAGGTCGTTGGAAGGGTTATCGACTGCGAATGGATTACTGGCCGGAAAAAATCCACCTGATAAACTCGAAATTAAAGAACATGATACGCGATTTATGATCGATATCGCTGGGGGACATAAGACCGGTCATTATCTGGATCAAAGGGAAAACCGTTTGGCAATTCGTAAATATACTGCCAATATCGATATTCTCGATTGCTTCTGCTATACTGGCGGTTTTTCAGTTAACGCGCTGACAGGCGGAGCCAATTCCGTTACGCTAGTTGATAGCTCAAAAACGGCCCTTAATATGGCTCAAGTAAATATCGAATTAAACGGTTTGCTTGACGATAAAGTGCGATTTATCGAATCTGATGTCTTCGAATTTCTTCGTAAAACGGACCAGTCGGAGAAATCGTATGATATGATAATTCTTGACCCTCCCAAGTTTGCGGCATCAAAGGCGCATCTTAAGAAGGCGCTTTCCGCCTATAAGGATATCAATATGCACGCAATCAAGATTTTAAAACCGGGCGGCCTATTGGTAAGCTTTTCGTGTTCCGGAATAGTGACCGCCGAATCACTAAAAATTGCCCTTTTCTGGGCATCTACTGATGCCGGCAAACCGGTTCAAATAGTCGAAAAACTAAGTCAACCTTCAGACCACCCGATCCTGCTTTCGTTTCCCGAATCCGAGTATCTAAAAGGATACATCTGTAAAGTAGTGTAATTTACGAATCGATATATCTAACAACAAGTTACGGCCATAGGAACAGCCCGTCAGATTTATCAGTCAAATCGCGTCTTCTTTAGTATCAGACGTCAACTGGCTGGTGTTTAAAGTCTTTCGATATTGTTCTAATTTTGCTTTAATTAATGACGATTTAAGCTTATAGATGAGGGAAAATCTCGATACCACACTTCTATCGAGGTGGGGATATATTTGTAAAGTAGTAGGGTATATTTGGCTTAAAAGAAAACCTCATTAAACGGAAAAATGTGCTCTTTAAATGGAGCGGTTTAAAAAGCCATTGATAACATGAGCAATTCTTTAAATCCCGAGAATCCATCTATGGAAAAAACGATTCTTGAACATCAGATGCTTTCTGATTTGGTTGAGACCGAAAGCGACCTTAACAGTTGCAAGCATCTTGGTGATTGTGTAGTAATTTTAGATGCCGATGGGCGAGTAATTTATTTCAGCCCGCTGGCATCGGCGCTTACCGGATATACTCAATCCGAAGTGGCTTACAAGCATTATACGCAGTTAGACCTGATCTCGCCCAAGGATATGCAGTTAGCGGTCGAGTGTTTTCAGATGTTAAGCCATGGAAATCCAATAGAACCACAGAAAGTAGAGCTAATTGCGAAATCCGGCGAAAGAATCTGGACGGTAATCGAATCGGACGTATTGTTTAAGGGAAATCGCGTAGGCGCAATCCGGTTGACATTAAACATGTCGGGAATAGACCTGACCAGAAAATCTATATATAAGAGTTTATTCGACAATCCTATCGTGGGCGTATTTCGCTCGAGGATATCGGATGGAAAAATTATTGAGTTTAATCATGCTTTAATGAAAAAGCTTGGGTTCGATAATCCGGATGATTTCGCGGAACATTTTTATTTTCCAAAATTCTATGTCAATAAACTCCAACGTAGCGAAATAATAGAAGAACTTAAGAAAAACGGTCGTATCGAAAATCAAGATGTTCCGCTATACACTAAAAATGCCGATATAATTTGGATAAAACTCGCGGCCAGAGCTAATTTCGAAGAGGATTATCTGGAAGGCGTGGCTATCGATATCACCGCCCAGAAAAACGCGGAACGACAACTCAAAGAAATGGCCAGATTTCCCCAAGAAAATCCCAGCCCGGTATTAAGAGTCGATAGAAATGGAATTATAACATACGCCAATGCCGCCTCGGGAATATTACTTTCGGCCTGGAACACGAGGGTGGGAGGTGCGGCGCCGCAGACTATAGTTGCTACTGCCTGCGAATCGTTTGAATCAATAAAAGTAATGGAATTGGAATTGGCATGTGACGACCAGATATTTTCATTTCTTTTTAGCCCATCTCATGAATCCGGGGATGTCAATATATATGGCCGAAACATCACCGATAGAATAAACTCCGCCGCCGCCATTCAGGCATCCGAGGAAAATTATCACACCATTTTCAACGCTGTA
>CAZTNJ010000240.1:0-2195 GCA_964614835.1 uncultured Ignavibacteria bacterium
CGGCAATTGTCTCCGGGCGTTTGTATGTTTCGACAGTAATCATTGCTTGCGGCTCCGTGCTTTAAGCGATCCCCGGGTATCCTTCCGCAACAAAGCTTTACCCAGTAAGACTCTTTCTAATGTCAACGGAAGTTCACGCACGCGGAGGCCGGTGGCGTTTGCTACGGCGTTGGTAATCGCGGGCGCCGCCAATTCGCAAGCCGGTTCGCCAAGAGATTTTGCTCCATGCGGACCCAATTGATCGGGGTTTTCGATAAAGATCACATCAATTTCTGGTACATCACAGGATGTCGCCAACAGGTATTCGTCGAAATTTTCCAATAGTGGCCTGCCATTATCCTGGACGTATTCCTCCAAAATTGCATATCCTAAACCCATCGCCACACCACCATAAATCTGGCCTTTAGCGCCATTTAGATTGAGCACCTTCCCGACATCATGCGAACTCACAAAGCGGGTTACTTTCACCTGACCGGTAATCGTATCGACTTCGACTTCAGCAAGATTAGCCGCGTACACGAACGTGAAATAGGCGTCGCCCTGACCAGTGTGTTCATCCCATGACGTGGTCGGACCCTTATACCAGCCATGAGCAAATAGCGACACTCCCTTACGGAAACAAGCGGCCGCCAGTTCGCCGAATTCGAGGTTTTTGTTGGCCACCCTTGATGATATCATGTTGTCTTTAAATTGAAGCGATGATTCCGGACAGCCAAGAATTTCCGCGGCTACCGGCTTGATTCGTTTCAATAGTTCAGCGCATCCGTTTCTGGCGGCGTTACCGGCCATAAAACTTGTTCTCGATGCCACCGTTGGGCCTGAATCGGGAATCGCGGTGGTATCGGCATTCAAGAAACGAATTCTTTCAACCGTTAATCCGAGTTCTTCAGCCACAACTATCGAAATTGTGGTGGCGGCTCCCTGTCCCATATCTACCAAACCGCAGTAAACGACAACCGAACCATCTGTCTGTACCGATATTCCAACCCCAGCGGCGTCGGTCCCTTCAGCGCCAAGCGATACGCCGCGATAACTGCAAGAAAGGCCGATTCCCTTTCTGATAGCTCGATTCCTTTCCTGCTCGCGATATTCCTGCCAGCGGGTTTTAAAATCGGATTTTTTGCAGACATTATTTAAGGCCTCGCCAACACTAACCTTATGATTCAAAGTCTGTCCGGTGGCGGTTACCGATCCATCGACCAGGATATTTTTCAATCTGATTTCAAGCGGGTCGAGTCCGACGATTTCCGCCAGTTCATCCATCAGCGATTCAGTGGCGAAACAGATTTGCGGCGACCCAAATCCCCGCATAGCGCTGGTGTAGCAGTTATTGGTGTACGCAGCATAGACATCAGTTTTAACAGCGGGGACGATATAAGGCCCGGTGGCCTGAACCACCGAACGCCAGGTAACAAATGGCGACATCGCCGAATAAGGGCCGGCGTCGGCGAACACTTTTATCTCCATCGCCTGTAGAACACCTTCTTTGGATAGGCCGACTTTGTATTTCATTTTATAGGGATGGCGCTTATACGATTCGCGCATCGATTGTTCGCGGCTGTTAGTCATCTTGATCGGCCTGCCGCAGGCTATCGCCAGCAAAGCCGCTCGACAACAGATAGAGCTCATTACTTCATCTTTGCCGCCAAACGAACCGCCAAGCGTAGCTTGCGCTAAACGTATTCGATTTAGGGGCAGATTCAAAACGCGGGCAACGACCCGCCTGATATTGTACAAATTTTGCAATGAGCCTATTATTGTTATCCCGCCGTTCTCGCCCGGTTCGGCCAGAACCGCTTCAGGTTCAAGATACGAATGCTCAATTCGCTGGGTCGAATATTCCCGTTCCACCACGAAATCCGAATGAGCGAACCCTCTTTCAATATCTCCTTTGCGTACTTTATGATGGAAACAGAGATTGCCACTTTCGTAAATTAACGGGGATTCTTTAGTTAACGCCTGTTCAGGATCACTGACTACCGGCAGTTCCTCGTAATCGACCTCTATAAGCCCAACTGCTTCTTCGGCGATTTCCTGCGACTCGGCCGCGACTATAGCTACAACATCTCCTGTAAATCGCACGGTGTCGGCACACAGCACCATCTGATTTGTGGTAATCGCGCCAAATGATTTTTCGCCGGGGATATCTTTATGCGTCAATACCGCCCTGACCCCTTTTAGCGCTAAAGCTTTTT
>CAZTNJ010000241.1:0-2154 GCA_964614835.1 uncultured Ignavibacteria bacterium
AAGACAAAGAGAAAGTGTGATCGGCGTTCAGTTCATCGTTTCCCTCGAACGGGTAATTTCTAAATGCGTAATCTACACGAAGGTCGCGTCCCGCCATATTGAAATCAAGCGATATCCCGGCATGCATACGGTTGTAGTTTTCTTTCTGACCGCTAAGATTTAGCACTGCCTGACCGGTTGTGTATCCGCCGCGCACGCCAAGGGCGATATTTGAATTAGTGCCAAACCACCATTCGGTTCCAAAGTTTACCAGCGAGGTTGACACTGTCTTGGTTTCGCCGGTTTGATTCATCTGCCAACCGGCTAATACGGCGCCTGTTACATTGTTGAGGGGCACGAAATAGCTGCCGGCCAGCCGGAAATTGCGATCCAGATGCAGGGTGGAATTATTCCAATCGGGAGTATACTTAGCTTTCATTAAATTCTCGGCTACAGCCGCTACCGTATAATTCGCATTTGGGCGGAAGCTAAATCCCAAGTCAAAATCGACCGCCTTACGTTCACCATAATTCGTTTCGAACGTATATTTGGCGGTAACGCCACCCGCTAAATTCGGGGCTAAAACTCGGGCAAATGATAGAGCCGCCACATTCACAGTGGTAATGGTGGTAGGGTTCGATGTTGAACCGATTTGGTTAAAATTGAAAGCCAGATTCCCAACATTATTTAGGTGATAATTGGCGCCAACCAGACCATAGTATGGGGATTCTTCTTGTATAGTAAATCCATATCGGGTTGGCCGGGCGTACTGAAGCTGGGTTTGCCAGCCCTTGTTAAAAGCGATACCGGCCGGATTAAAGAGCGCCCCAAATGGCTCATCCGCCAGGGCGCTAAACGATAATCCGATTCCTAGGCCGCGGGCGCCGATTTGATTATCAATACCGGCATAACATACGGATGATAACGCGATGACCGCAGTCAAGATTAATATTGGCAAATACCTATTCATGATCAAACCTCCAGCTTAAATTGGGCAGGTTGAATGTTATTTCGCAATTGGCTTTCCATAATCCTTTATTATTACTAATGATATTCCTATCATTTTTAATATCGGCATATTCCACCGATAACTTACTTTGGATTATGTTTTTGGCGAAATAATTTAGCCTAAAACGGACTCCTTTTTCCGTTCTTATCACCCCGGAAAGGAATTTATCCGAATAATTCGGATCATCCAACCAGGGGGTTGTCCAGGGGCTGCTGATCCTGCCCTCACCCCGACGATGCTGTGATAGCTCAATCCCGCAATGAAGCTGGCTGTTTATATGATAATTGTATGCTATCTTGACTAATTCGTTATCCGGCCCGAGTGGATATCCTAATGATCGATTTTGATGAATATACCTATTTCGGTCATATAGCTGATTATAAGTACGATTGGTAACCCTATCGTAGTTGATTTCCCAATAACTTGCTTTTAGCGGCCAATCAAACAGCAATCCCCCCAGCGCGATACCATACATTGAAGGCTCTCTATCCGATGCTGTTTTACTTTCAATTTGAAAATCATCGAGCAGTATCTCACAAAAACCCGCCGCCCGGTTTTTATAGCGAAAAACCGTTTCCAGCCCAAACATAGTATTATCGTCGCTCCCCTCATTGAGCTGTTCGAAATGGTAGATTGGCAGCGGTAGAGCATATTGTAATTCGAGACGGCGCCCCGGACCGCCATAAACTACCGATTCTTTCAATACGATATCAAGCCAATGAGCCGGAGATACTCTAAGCGCGTGGGCCGAGAAATAGCGATTATCCAGATGAACATCGCCGCGCGACAACGAATCTGTGGCCAGATGCGAAATATACGCTACTATCGTATGCACCGAAATTTGACGACCTAATCTATATGAAACGGAAATTCCATCCATGGGCATCGCTTGCGCCGATAACATCAATGACTTCCCCCCATTAGCGATTCCCCAGAGATAACGTTTTCTGCCTAAATCAATTGACAACCTGTCGTTTTGATAGCTAATAACTGCCATTTCGGCATACCCCGCGGTGCTTATCCAGCGTTTTCCCATATATGTCGGGTCGTGGGTTAATCTACTATCTGAACGGTAAGCAATTTGAGTTGATAAATTATCGGTAATACGATAATCCAATTGAGATACTGTGAGCCAGTAAATCTTTTTATTATCTTTGCTAAGAACA
>CAZTNJ010000242.1:0-2137 GCA_964614835.1 uncultured Ignavibacteria bacterium
CTCATGGAACCGCCATTCGACCGCTAGAAGCCCAAGGATTTGGCCTAAATGTTGAGATTATAGAAAAGAATACCCAACTTGATAAATTAATTTGGGAATTGATTGAACGGGCTGAGAGATATATTCAATACCGTGGTTTCGCGAAATATGTTATATGCCGCAATGGTGGCCTGAATGTAAAGATGGAAGCGGTAAAAATATAATAATTTAACAAGATGCAGTAATTTCAAATTGAAATATAGGTTCAACTACTGTCTGTAAGCTTCTCGGTTTTAGATCATTAAGAACGCTGGCGCCGTATTCTTTCATTAACTGTTCTAACTGTTTCTGAATTTCATTAAAATCTTGGAGTAATATATCTTCGCTGATTTTCCTCTCTAAAATTGTACTCATAATAAACCTCCATTATTAATATCGATAATTAAACAAAAAAATCAAGCGAAAAGTTCACAAATTTAAAGGGTGAGTTCTTTTAAGAACCCACCCGGTCTGATAATCAGCTTTTCCCCTCTAACTTGGGTTCAGGTTTAGGCAAATTCGTCGATGCTTCGCCGTTTTTCCGGTAGATAGCCGCGCGCGTTACTCGGGTGGCCGTCTCTCTGCCCACGCCGGTTATCTCGATTATTTTATCGACCGCCCTGTCTAACCAGATTGACCAATGAGCCCCCGGATATTTCTGGGCGAAATAATCGGTAACGTCATCTGCGATAATCAACAAGTGATCGGCCGTTTCGCGGGCGGCCTGGGATTTTAGCAAAGGCACAATGTAACGTTTAGTAAATATCCCGACTACAATCAGAATAATCGCCCCCAACGCCTCAAGAGCCCGCTGATTTAAAAAATTGCCGACGATATCGAATATCCCCGCTTTTATTACTATCAATTCTTGCATGTTTATTCCTTTCTATTGAAGTTGCCAGCTGGTCAATCGGGGTACGGGTAACTCAACCCGGTAGATTACCCCGGAATGATATTTAATAGTGAAAAGGTATTTTGAATTGCTTTCCGATAACAATTCGTTTGGGATTAAATCCATCGCCCAATAGCCGGATGAATCAGAAAAACAACTGGCCATATATGGGGCTACTAACACGCCCGAATATTTGGCCGGTTGATATTTTTTCGGTATCTCGGCGCTGATTTCGACGCCGTCAACGTTTTCGCCGCAAAGGTCGGAAATCCAGCCATAAACCCGGCACAGGTTTGGCGATGGGGGATTTCCCGGGTCGAACATCGCTAGATAAACTGACACTATCCCGCCGCCGCTGATTACTGAAATTGTATCTATAACCTGGCAATAATTATTAGCGGTTACGGCCAAAACATAACTGCCCGGTTCGAGTTCGACTTGGCGGCGGCCGAGATTATCAGTCAAGAGGCCCGGCACGCGGGTCGTTGATTGGTCAAGAGTGCGGATCGTGATTTTGGCCCCTTGTATTGCCGATGAATCAGCCAGGCTTTTGACCATTATCGTTTCCGGTTCGGTTCCCCCGCCGGAAAGACTCAACGCCGCGATATCATCTTTTAGATTATTGTTGTCTCCCGCCGCGCCGGAGTAGCTACCCAGTTTCATATGAAGCGATACTCTAGGCGACGATACCCCATGTTTGCCGAGATTTATCGCCAGCGAATCGGCCTTATATGACCGCGCTAATTCAAGCACGCTGTCGCGCTGATTCGCCGTCCAGACAGAAGTCCCGCCGGAGTGACGATCCAACATAGCCCGATAAGTGTTGTCGAAATTCAGCGAATCGAAAGCATCGTTGGCGAATTTAGGATTTGTAAAGGCGCCGTCTTTTATTTTAGTAGCATCGATGGCCTCGGAAGCCAACTTAGCCGAATTGATCGAGCCATTGGTTAACGCCACCAATGAATCGACCAGCCGCAGTCGTGTATTCGAGAAATTCACATTGGTTGAGGCATTGGCAATATTCCCCCAATTGATCCCGACGTTGCGTTGAGCCACTGTATCGGCGATTTTCGAGTAGTAACCGGCCGCGAACATCCCCGGACTAATTACGCCGGCATAATCATCGTAATTGACCGAAACATAACCATCTTCGTTTATACGCATAATATCGAAGTACACCGGAACGCCGGTGATATTCAATCGTGAACTGATGGTCGTATCGATACG
>CAZTNJ010000243.1:0-2053 GCA_964614835.1 uncultured Ignavibacteria bacterium
ATCAAAGCGGGCAATAAAACCGGAAGCGGTAAGTTCGCTTTTATTAGATAGAAATCACTTGAACTATCGACTGCGTAGAATCGCCGCGGCAGGATTATTCGCCGCTCTTGCTCTTGCGACATCATATGCGATGGCGGCCGTTCCCAACGTTAAATTCTTTGAGGTATGTTTATTCATCGCGGGGATTTTTCTGGGATTCTGGGGAGGAATAGTCGTTCCTCTGGTTGCGGGAAGTATCTATATACTGTTTAATCCCAACGGGCCGCAAACAATCTTGATTGTCGGGATTGCCCAGATTGCGGGTTTTATGATGTTTGGAATTGCCGGAGCATTTTTCCGGAAAATGATTCTGGCAAATCGCAACCACTACGTGGGGATGGTATTTTGCGCGGCTATCGGCGTGGTGGTTACGTTTATGTACGATATTCTTACGAACGCCGCTTGGGGTTTTACGATGGGAGCGATTCAGCCGGTCATTGTCAGCGGAATCGCTTTTTCATTAGTGCATATGGGGTTTAATGGGCTTATATTTGGGATGGCGGAACCATTAATGGTAAAATTATGGCAAGTGGCAAAACCATATCTGTACTCGCAATAATAATTCTGGCAATTTCATTCGGAACGGTGTTTTCTCAAGAATCGCCAATTCCGGTTGATTCTATTAAAACCGATTATGTGAATGTAAGCGATTCGGCGGCAACCCCAGATTCGATGGCGGCGGAATCGCTTGATTCATTAAAAGCAGCGATGGCGGGGGCCGACTCAATGAGCATAGAACCGGATACATCGATAACACAATATAAGAAATCATTTATAGCCGCCAGAAACTATGGCGATTATTTCCGGTATCGGCCGGGCGTATTGTCGCTTCAACATGGGGCTGATGGTCATCCGGAGATGTTGGTTAAATCGCTTTTGCTGGGCGGCAACGATGTTATCTACAATGGCACGCGGGTTTTTCAGCAGGGGTATTACATTCCATTCAAAAGCGGCCCCGATCTTGAAGCGTTCATGTATGAAAACGTGGCCGAGTTTGGTTTAACCCCTGCCTACAGTCTCGACCTATTCAGCCAGGGAGAGAACCTTGGGCTTAACGGCGCAGTATGGACCCCATCAGATAACCCATCCAGTATTACTGTTGCCGGCGGACCTTACGGATACCATCGGTCGGCATGGCGATTTACGCGCCGATTCAACGAAAACTTATCGGGTAATTTGATAATAGGGTTTAAAAAAGGAGCAAGTTATTATCAATCGGGTGGGGGCTACAAATCGTTCGGTATAACCGGGGCGTTTGTCGCTAAACCCAAACCCAACGCCGAAATCGCGTATACATTTTACGATCATAAAGCCGATGAGGGACTGATTCAGTTCGATAGAATTATCGAGCCGTATCTAAAGCTTAAAAGGCAAGTTAATTTCCATCAGGTGAGCGGTCGATATCTTCTTGACAGGGAAGAAGAGCTCGCGTTGAAAGTATATTATCAGGCAAATCATAATTTTATAGTCGATGACGCGCGTACTTATAAAAGCCGCCTAAAAGATTATCTGTCGGGCACACAAGCAGATTATAGTATTAGGAGTGGGGATAATAATTATAAATTATCTGCCGGAGCGGGCTATCAACGTTTGGGCGGGGTGAATTCGGACGATTCGAAAATGACCACGCTGGCAGTAACCGCAAGCGATTCGATATGTATCGACAGCATTAATTATCTACTTACCGCTTTGAGAGCCAGGTATAACACTATCGGAAGTTTTAATCCGGCGGCGACGATAGCGTATTCGCGGCGGTTGAATTCTATCGGCAAACTGACGATATCTTCGGGTTATTATGATTATATGCCGGATATTTACTCCAAGTATTACAATATCATGGTTCCTTACACGATTTCTTCCGGAACTATCGGTAATTTTTATTCATATCGTTCTGATAAAAATTTAAAATCGAAAAAGTCGGTTTTTGCAAGCGCGGATTTTGTATATAATCCCGAACAGCAATTTAATGTCGGTATCGGCTTTACGCTTGAACGGGTTTTCGATGATATCCTTC
>CAZTNJ010000244.1:0-2042 GCA_964614835.1 uncultured Ignavibacteria bacterium
TGAAAAGAGATTTTCGATTCAGCCAATTTCCGAAGAACTGGCAAGATTGGAGGTAATCGTTTTCTGCCGAATAATAGCTGTCTGGTTGGTTCATCGGTGGCTTGAACAGATATATACATCGGCGAAAGGCGTAGTTTGATTATTCGCCGAATTTCCTCATCGGACACATTGGTCATGGTTACGAAATTACCATGAATGAATGATAGTCGATAATCGTCATCCTTGATATATAATGGTTGGCGCATCCCTTTTGGGTTATTATGCACGAAACAGAACACGCAATTGTTGCGGCAGCGGATTATCTTGTCCGGTTCAAAATAAAGACCCAGGTCACAGTCAATTTCCTTGGTTAATCGCTTGACTAAAACCTTCCCGCCTCGAACCAGCTTAAGCGTTATCGAATATTCAGCCTGGTGAAATCGATAATCAAGCAAGTCGTTAACCGGATGGCGGTTTAATGAAATAAGTTTATCACCGCACTTTAAACCAATTCTGGATGCGGACGATCCCGGTTCAATACCAGTTATCTTAAGCATGAGATAAATTTAATGATTTGATCATCAAAAGGCAACGGATATGGCGGGTTACGGCAATAAAAAAAGCGGCCTGCTATTAGCCAGGTCGCTTTGCCATATATCTACAAGGTCTATTTTGTTTTTACATTAAGCTCGAGATAATTGGGAGACTTTGAGCGAACCTTCGTGGTATAAAATGCCAAACCCTGAATAGACAATTGATCGATAATATCGTCGCAATTGTAGGATGTTACCAGATCGAATGCCGCAGTGCCTTCCGAATATGTCCGCTTTTCCAGCGATTTAACCCCCTTTATTCGAGTTTGGAAATCGGCTTTGAATCTATTAAGGTCAATTTCCGACTGCAGTCCATTTACGACAAGAGTAATCCTCAATCCGGTTGGCCGATTGGTTGTCCATTCGCGGATTATATCTCCGGCAATCTGATTGGCGGCCTCTTCGGCGGCTCGCGCAATCGCCAGCGCTCCGCCCACCACCGCATCCACATGCAATTGGGATGAACGGGCAGAAAACGTAGTAATTGTCTGACCGTCATCAACACGGATAGCCCGAAGTAATACGTTGGCGTCCATGGAGGCCATCGCGCCGGGATTGGCCGTGTTATCCAATCTTGAAGAAATCGCCCGTCCGAAAATCACGACCTGGGCATCGTTAAGTCTCGCCAGATTAATCAGCGTATCGATATCGCCATCATAGATGGCCTTTTCTCGCGTTTCGCTTAAGCCGCCAAAAAAAGTTTTTTGTTCAATAAATGGAAAACCAACCGTCCAGAGCGCGTCGCGCACTTTCGATTCGGCATCGTTTAGTTTCGGAAGTTGTCGATGCCAGTAGATTTCATCAACATTTTTCTGTTCGATCAATACTAATAATCGTGGATATCCCTTTTTCTGCGGCGTAATTCCCAGAGCGGACAAATCTTTTAGAAGCGTCGCCGTCGATATTCCGACCTTGGCGGTCAGTTCGTATGAATTGGGTGATATGGCCGAAATTCCTTCCTTAAGCACTTCAATACTGTTGATATATGAACCGGGCCGCGGAAATATTCTGTCTTCCAATATCGACGATTTTTCGGCAGCAAGCGCCGGTGGCAGAAGCGCGATTACGGTCTGCCGCAGGGCTTTATGCATGACTTCACCGAAAACATCATTACGCGCCCCGGCCGTATCCGATTCCTCAATTACTCCGGTCCCGCTAATCTCTATCGAATTAATATCCGCGGCGATAACCATTGCCGCTAAGCTTAAAAACATTAAAATTAAACTGAAAATCTTCATAAATTCCCCTTCAAACTTCGCTAATGTCATAAAAATTACTCATTAACAATATCGTCAGGTATTACATAAGCTTAAGCTTGCCAATTATCTTGTGTTTAAGCTTGACAGCCACTGCCATTATGGAATATCTTCCGTCTGCAAGCCTATCCGATATAAAAACGGGTAAGCGCTTTTTAGGCGGGCGTAATTCAGTGGTAGAATGTCAGCTTCCCAAGCTGGACGTCGTGGGTTC
>CAZTNJ010000245.1:0-2006 GCA_964614835.1 uncultured Ignavibacteria bacterium
ACTCCTCAAGTTGAACTGCCCCGATGTTTCCCAATAATACCCCATCGCCTATCCATTTACGAACCGCAAAATCAGCCGTCATCTCCGGATGGCGAAGCATTATCCTTTGGCTGCCCACTCCTAAAGCGATTCCCTGACCAGCTGCCACTTCAGCTAAGGCTCGATTAAGCTTTTTGGCCATTACCGCGCCACCGGTCATGCTTGCTATCATCAAGGGAGCTCTTAGCGGTTTGCCGAAAAACTCGCAAGATATGTCAATCTGGTCGAAATTTAATTCGGGGAGGGCCTGATGAATAAGCTTGATATCATTAAACATCGTTTGTTGGCGCGATAGCACGTCTTTTTCGGCTACTATCTTCAGATGTTCGATTTTTCGTTTTGAAATCAGGTTTTTTGAGAATTCTTGCTTTTTCATCGACTCATCGCCCTGTATTGCCTAAACCCTTAACGCCCAACAACAGCTAAACGGCCGCATTTCTCGGAAGTATATTTAAGCATTTTTGGAACATCAACGCAATTAAAATTATGGCTTTCAATGAATTATTCCTGACTCGGAAAGCATCTTATCCAATATGCGTTTGGATGTTTTAAATCGGTAGTTTGATTTTGATGATATTATCGATTATCAATGCCAGAAAAATCGCGAACAGGTAAATAATCGAATAACCAAAATATCCCTTGGCCCCGTCATTCGTCTTTGACTGGCGAAGTTTTACACTTCTTAAAACCAGTATCGCGCCGGAAATAAGCGCAACCGCCAGATACATTATACCGGCGCCGACAGCAATTAGGAATAGGCTTGAAACTACGAGTAATAACGAATAGGTTAATATCTGGTTCTTGGCCACTTTATCCCCTTTCACCACTGGGAGCATCGGCAGGCCGACCATTTCGTAGTCTTTTTTAAGAAATAGCGCCAGCGCCCAGAAATGCGGCGGGGACCAGAGAAATATAATCAGAAATAGCAGAAAGGGAGCCATCGCTATTCCGCCGGTAACCGCAGCCCAACTGATCACCGGCCCCATCGCTCCGGCCGCTCCTCCGATAACGATGTTGTGAACAGTATTCGGTTTTAGCACGAGCGTATAGAAGAACGCATAATAAATAATTGTCCCCAGCGCCAAAATCGCGCTAAATAGATTGAACCGGATCGCGTAAATGGCCACCCCGATTATTCCAATCGCAATCGCGAATGCCAGTGCTTTTGCCGGCGCAATTTCTCCTTTGGGCAATGGGCGACGTTTCTGAGTCCGACTCATGCGAGCGTCAATTGACCGTTCGAAATACATGTTGAACGCGTTGGCCGAACCGCCGGTTAAACCCAAACCAACCAGGATTAGTAGAAAATCCAGAGGATTATCAAGCGTTGAACTTTCCATTACTAAAGCAGTTGCCCCGGTTATTATTATAAGCAACATTATGGTTGGCTTAGTAAGCTGGAAGTATTTTAACATTTACTTATTCCTGATGATGCGCCTCGTAAAAAACTATCATCATGCTCGTAAATAGCAATAAAGCTATTGCCGAATGTCCGGCGCTCATATAAACCGGAACATTCATCATAAGGTTGCCGATTCCCCAAATAATCTGTAGAACTATTAAAATACTAGTTGCTAGAAAAGCTTTCTTTCCCCTGTTTGTTAAAACAGCCTGCCTTCTGGCCAAATGCTGCAACCCGATTCCTGCGATTAAAACCAAAATCCACCACCTATGAATTACCTGAATCAACACCGGATTTCGCCCCAGATTATCCCAGAAACCGCCATATGTATCGGCAAACATGGCAGCTGCCGAGGGCAGCCAATTTTGCCCCATTTTCGGAAATGTATTGTATATATGTCCGGCCCCCGAACCAGCCATCAGGCCGCCGGATACTATCTGCATGAAAAGCGCAATCACCGCTATTAATGAATATAGCGCGAATTTGCCTGAAATTTGACCAGCCGGTTTGCTATTGATTGTTACGGTTTTCAGATAAGCCCATAATATCGCGGCAAAGAATAGAT
>CAZTNJ010000246.1:0-1979 GCA_964614835.1 uncultured Ignavibacteria bacterium
GAAATCCTCGATGATGATGGCACCATGGCACGCCTTCCAAAATTGCTTGAGTTGGCGGCGCAGTTCAAAATGAAAATATTGACCGTGAAAGATTTAATCGCTTATCGGCGTCATCATGAAGTTCTGGTTAAACGGATGACAACCGTGGATTTTCCTACTAAATTCGGCACTTTTAAACTCCATCTATACGAAAGTAATATCGACGACCATCATCATCTGGCAATTGAAAAAGGTAATGTTGCCGGACAAGAAAATGTGCTCGTGCGCGTTCATTCATCCTGCTTGACTGGCGATGTCTTTGGCTCTTGCCGATGTGACTGCGGAGAGCAATTGGCCGCCTCGCTTAAGATGATTGAAAAAGCCGGCTTAGGCGTGGTTTTATATATGCGCCAGGAAGGCCGCGGTATTGGGTTGGCGAACAAAATTCGCGCTTATAAATTACAGGATCAGGGGAGGGATACAGTCGAAGCCAACGTCGAGCTTGGCTTCCCCGCCGATTTGCGCGATTACGGAATTGGGGCGCAAATTTTGGCCGATCTAGGATTAACCACGATTAAGCTGGTTACCAATAATCCCCGTAAAGTCGTCGGCATTCAGGGATACGGTCTAAAAGTGGTCGATCGCGTTCCCATGAAAATCGCTCCCAATAAGCATAACGCCAGATATCTTGAAACCAAGCGCGATAAGCTTGGCCATTTATTGGATATAACCCCCACTTTAGGTTCATGTAAAGAAGGGAATTGATATGGAAATCTCCGGAAATTTAAACGCGGCGGGTTTAAAATTCGCGATTGTGGTTGCCCGCTTCAATGAATTCTTTTCCAGCAAACTTTTGGATGGCGCGCTCGATTGCCTAAAACGTCATGGCGCAGAGGAAGAAGATATTAACATCGTTCGCGTACCGGGTTCGTTTGAAATCCCATTCGCGGCCTCCCGCCTTGCTAAGAGTAAAAAATACGACGCCATTATCTGTATAGGCGTGGTCTTGCGCGGAAATACGCCGCACTACGAACATATCGCGGCCGAAGTTACCAAGGGAATTGCGCGCCTTGGTATGGATCATGATCTACCGGTAATTTACGGTATTGTTACGGCTGATACGCTCGAACAAGCTATCGAAAGGTCCGGTTCCAAATCCGGTAATCGCGGTTTTAACGCCGCCATGACCGCTATCGAAATGGCCAACCTTTACAAGGCAATTTAGACATGGGGCAACGGCATCAGGCGCGCTGTGTTGTACTGGAAGTCCTCTATTCTCTCGATATTGGCGGGATGGAAAACCTTGAAGGAAATTTACAATTTTGCGCCGCATTACACAAACTAAGCGAAGATGGTCTGGCTTTCAGCCGCCGCCTTTTAAAGGCAGTGCTTGATAATTCGGACGATATCGATCTAACTTTAAAAGGTTTGCTTAAAAATTGGAATATTGAGCGATTGGCCATTGTCGATAAAAATGTCTTAAGGCTTGGACTTGGCGAAATTAAATATGTGCCTGAAACTCCGCTGAAAGTGGCTATCGATGAAGCTATTGAGCTTGCTAAAAAATACGGGTCCGCCGATTCTGGGCGGTTTGTTAATGGTATCTTGGATGCCGCCGGGGCGCAAACCGGCGAAGTAAATGATTGACATATTGATAATTTTTACTAAATTGCATTAGCCGGCTAACTAATAAGCGGGCTTATTTTTTAGGTATGAAAGACAGAATAAAAGAAGAGATCGACGCTTTTGATGACAGCGCGGCCTATGATGAACTTATGGCCCGGCCCTATACCCGCGAACTAAAAAAGCACATCGAAAACTATCTTTCAGGCGTTAAACTTAAAAATTCGGTGATTCTCGAACTTGGTTGCGGCGTTTCGGAACATGCCGATATGTTCAAGAATGACAACTATATTATTCTTACGGATATCACAATTTCACTGTTAAAACGAAATGACCCGGTTTGCGGCCGGATGGCTTGTGATGCCCAGGTGTTGCCA
>CAZTNJ010000247.1:0-1876 GCA_964614835.1 uncultured Ignavibacteria bacterium
CCAAAAACCAACTAACCCTCCTCCCACCTTAAAATTTTTCGGGGAAACTCATCATCAATGATTGGGTTGACGCAACTCGCTCAGTATTTTATTATATGATTAACATGAGCCAGGCTTTATGGTGAAAACTGAAAAGACCGCTTATTTAAATGGGAGGAATTCATGCCATTCAGGATAGATAATTTTCGGGATAATGTAGAACGGCTAACAAAAGGCGCCGCGAAAAAGAAACTTTTACGGGCTTGCGATACGTATCGGGCATTGACAACCCCAAAACAGAAAACAATCGCGATTAAGGCGATGATGGATTTAATAGATCAATCATTGACAACAGATAAAAGTAACGAGCTCATGCAATCATGCGGCAGGCGTTGTATTTGCGTTAGTACTTTGCAAAAGGCAGTCAGATTGCTTAAACATGCGGCAAACCTGGATGACCTGGTTGAACTACTTAACGCAAACCATATCGGTGGAGGCTTTTTAAGGCGGAAAGGTAAAACTATAATTGCCGAATATCGCCGCTGCTACTGCGGATCAGTGAGTAAGACCAAAACGAAGTTCTCCCCCACTTACTGCCAGTGTTCATGTGGTTGGTATCGCCAACTATTCGAAACGATTTTGGGAAAGCCGGTGAAGGTGGAACTTCTGGGTTCGATTATTCAGGGAGATGCCCAATGCCGGTTTAAGATATATTTAAATCATGACATTCTTTAAAATAACGCGTATACATTTCATGCAAAGGCTCGGCGGTGTCCCAATTGCTAATTTCTATTGACAAGTTACACGCCAAGATTCTATTGTTAGTCTGTAATAGTAGATATCGCATTCGAAAGTTATTCTAATTTAAATGTTAAAAATCGCGAAGGAGGATCAATGATTTTCCGATTATTAGTATTTACGACATTAATGATAATGGCCGCTTTCATGATCGGCTGTTCGGACAAGTCAAGCAATCCCGCCAACACTGACACGCCCCTGGCCTCCGGCGCTATTGGGCCATTAGGGGGAATTCTTACAGTCCCGAATCAAATAACTCTTACCATTCCGCCCGGGGCGTTGGATGATACAATCAATTTTTCCATTACTCTCAATAGCTCGCCCGGCGCTCCATCCGGGACAATGGGACTGATATCGCCATGCTATACTATTAATCCGGCAGGAACGGTGTTCGCCAACGATGCCGCGATTATGATTGCATATAGCATTGCCCATATCGGCGGTGGGCATGAATCTTCCGCAAAAGCCTATACCCACGGGCAATTAGGTTGGGAGGAACTTGTGAGCGTTGTCGACACATCCACTAATACGGTCGTGGCTGCAGTAGAACATCTTTCCGATTTCGCGGTTCTCGTCGATACTTCTTCACCGGCGGAAGGGGTTTATGTTATTGGAGTAGTCGCCCGACAGATGACTGTTATTCCGGGATTTGATTCCCTGATGCGAATCGACGGGATATCGGCCAGATTCGATAGTGCCTATGCCCCCTGTGAACCGGAACAACCCTTACAGGCCGATTCGGTTTTTTGCAATGATTATCGGCTTAATTGGAATGCATCACAACATCTTTTCAATTACAGTCAGATTTATCCGATGAGTTTTCTAAATTTAGACAGCATTTACACTTTCCGGATAGTTGGCAATAGCAGTGTCCCATCGTTTACAAAAGCTGTGCGATTCCCGGCCAGCGAACCGTATCTGACTTATCCGTCAGTATATGACACGGTGTCACGATCGGGATTCACGGCAACATGGGCAAATTCCGGAAGCGGGACCGTATGGTTGGTTATGATGAATGATCAAGACACCACCCATATTAATTTCGAAACCCCAAATAACGCCACCCAAAATTTAACCCCCCCCCAGAAAAGTGTTTTGG
>CAZTNJ010000248.1:0-1813 GCA_964614835.1 uncultured Ignavibacteria bacterium
ACCCAAAAACCAACTAACCCTCCTCCCACCTTAAAATTTTTCGGGGAAACTCATCTTGAATCATTGCTTGACATAAAAATAAGCACAGCCGCCAAATATATGCAATCCGCAAGCGAAGCTCCGGCATCCGTTACAATTATCACCGCTGATGATATCTTAGCTTTCGGCTACCAAACGCTTGAAGACGTTATGATGAATATTCGCGGTTTTTACACTAGCAATGATAGGAATTACGCTTATGTTGGTGCGCGCGGTTTTGGCCGACCCACCGACTATAATAATCGAATTCTTTTACTGGTTAATGGTCACACGATCAACGACAACGTTTATGGCTCTGCTCCTTTCGGTACAGAAATGGCCATGGATCTCAGTACCATTGAGAGAATCGAAATCGTTCGCGGCCCTGGTTCCGCTCTGTATGGTACTGGAGCCATGTTTGCCGTTGTTAATATAATTACCAAAAGGGGACAAAGCATCAATGGTTTGGTCGCAACCGCTAAAACCGGCAGCTATGGAAAAATTATTGGCTCCTTAACCTACGGTAAGGAATTTAATAGCGGATTTGATCTGATGATTTCTGCCATAGATGGAAACATCAATGGCCAAAATTTTTATTATAAGGAATATGATGACCCTTCAACTAACAATGGGAGAGCTATTAACCTGGACCAGGATAAATATTACGGGCTAAATACCACAATCTCATATCGAGCATTTTCCCTTAAGGCATTTGGCATTTCAAGAGAAAAAGAAGTGCCCACAGGCGCCTGGGATGTTATCTTCAACGCAGGTCCTTCAAAAACCCTTGATCAATGGAATTACATCGAATTTAAATACGATTATCCATTTGGGTTTAACAAAAATATCTTCATAAGATCTTATTTAAACCGCTATTACTATAAAGGGTGGTTGCCTTACGATCCAGTCCAGAATGACGAATCAACAGGCGAACAGCTGGGAAGCGAATTGCAATTTCGCTGGGATTTAACATCAAATAATACATTCACCATAGGAACTGAATATCAGAATAATTATAAGGTCACCTACAAATATTGGATCGGGGACTCCGTATATTTTTATAAAGATAAACCGATGCAGGCTGTATCCGTCTATACTCAAGATGAATATCAGGTTGCAGAAAATCTATC
The DNA here is from genome assembly GCA_964614835.1 of uncultured Ignavibacteria bacterium. Lineage (GTDB taxonomy): Bacteria > Zixibacteria > MSB-5A5 > UBA10806 > 4484-95 > JAAYTW01. The sequence goes on from CAZTNJ010000248.1 coordinate 1,149, forward strand.
GTTAACGTTAGGCGTACGCCATGATGGATATTCACAGGGCAATAGCTCGATAGCCCCCCGCGGGGCATTGGTATATAGTCCCATCAAATCGGCAACGATGAAACTTCTATATGGACAGACGTATAGGAAAGCGAATCTTTATGAAGCGTACTATGAAGACGCTTTTGCCGGTTATAAAGCCAATCCGAGCCTGAAACCGGAAAATATCTCAACCGGAGAATTTGTTTGGGAGCAGCATTTAGGCAAAAATCTTTCCGGTATCGTTTCCTTATACCACTATAAAATGACAAATCTTATAGACCAGGTTATTGATCCGGAAGATTCCCTTATCCAGTACAACAATATTAACAGGGTGAAGGCCACCGGCGTTGAATTAGAGTGCGATGCCCGCTTACAATCGGGCATGGTAGGTTTTGTCAATTATGTTTATCAGCAGGCAAAAGACTCCAATACAAATACCACATTGACAAACTCGCCGAATCACATGCTTAAAATCGGGATTTCGCTACCGATCCAACGAAATTTCCATTTCGGAAGTAACTTCGCCTATGAATCCAGGCGATTAACGGTAAAAGGCACCAAAACCAATTCTTTCTTCCTAACCAATTTAAAGGTAATGTCAATACTTGTGTGTAAGTATTTTGGCGTATCCTTATCTGCTTAAC
>CAZTNJ010000249.1:0-1756 GCA_964614835.1 uncultured Ignavibacteria bacterium
TTACGGCCAATTGTATTTTTATTAATATATTAAACGGATATAAAGCATGCATAATATTAGTCCAGAACTTACTACCCGATGAAGCAAGCGCTTTGTCTAGAACATTATGTGAACCGTTGTATTTAATAAGAATATTTATTTTGGAACCGGAGTTTTTTCAGAATTATTTAACACTTGATGAATGGGATAGGCTAAAAATTATTAGTACTGCAGAACATAATCCTCACGAAGTGTTTGATAATGTTCGAGAATACGCAACTCCAGAAGTAAAAGATGAAATTATAAGTCGCCTTGATGGTTTTGATAAAAATCAGTTTTTGGCAGAACAACTTGCTAACCGTGCAAAAATGAAACTTCATTATGATACAATGTTCAGAACATCAAGCTTCGACGTTCATTCTCATCCTAGGACAATATTAAGATATGTAAGATTTGATAATCAAAAGCATAGATTTGGATATGACTGGGGACCATCCGAAAGAAATTGCCAAAGGATTCTTATTTCCTTATCAGATATATTGATAAAAACACTGTCTTTTATGGATGAGTTGTTCGGGATTCCTGTCGAAAAAGATTTCAACATCATTGTTGATGAATGGAATATACTTAACAGAACAACGGAATAAAATATATAGGTCAAGCCCACTTGGGGCTTGACATTAATGAACCGTTGGGCCGTCAGGCCGCAAATCGGCCTGACCTACTTGGATATAATCGGCAGGATCGCGGGGATCCTGCCCTACAAGGATATGATTCGGGTAAATGCAATTCGCCCCTCCGCGGGATACAAATCAGGGCGCCTCGCGAGTCGCCCCTATAGCAATTACTTCGGTTCAGCGACCTTTCCTACATACGCCAACACGTAATTGGCGGTATCGAGATATTTGTTGGCGGCCGCCTGCACATCGGCGATAGTGACCTTATTCAGCCTATCAAGCGCGCGATTGTCGTTATCGTAGGGCACACCAATAAATTCGTAATAAGCCATATTATAAGCCTGATTAATTCCGCTCAAATTCCTCATCAACGATGATCCCCACATCGAGTTGCGCGCCTTATCGAGTTCCGCCTGCGAAATTGTGTCGGTTTTTAGCCTTTCGATTTCGGCTAATATTCCGGCTTTAGCAGTATCAAAATTAGCCGCGCCGGTTCCCATGGCGGCGACCCACCAACCAAAATCGCCCAGATAGGCGACATCGGCGCCGACCGAATAGGCCAGCCCTTTTGTTTCCCGAAGGTTCAACTGTAGCCGTGATGACAATATTTCGGCGGCCAGAGTCAGCGCCGGAGCGTCGGGCGATTTGTAACCACAGACAATATTTCCGAGATAGATATAAATCTGCTCTTTTTCCATCGGTTTGTTCGCTTCAACCACGCCGCTGACCTTTGGCGGAATCGTTATAACAGGGCTCTTGGCCGGATAGGGTGGAATTTTCCCGAAACGTTTTTTCACCCATTTCATCACGATGGCCGGTTCGACATTCGATACAATCGCCAGAATCATATTAGACGGATTGTAATATTTCTTATGGTGTAAAAATAAATCGGCCTGGCTGAATGTTCCAACGCTGGCGCGATTGCCCAGCACCGTTTGCCCGAATGGGTGGTCTTTGAGAAGCGTTCCATAGTAAAGATTCCGGCAAACCTGATTGGTCGAACCCGATTCCATGCCCAGGATTCCCATCACCTGTTTCTTGGTCATTTCTATCTCATCGGGCGGGAATGTCGGTTCGGAAACGATTTTACAAAGTAATTT
>CAZTNJ010000250.1:0-1666 GCA_964614835.1 uncultured Ignavibacteria bacterium
GCGATATCGAGGTTACCAATCACCGCCGCCAGAAGATTGTTGAAATCATGCGCGATTCCGCCTGCCAGTACTCCGAGACTTTCCAGTTTCTGGGAATGCAGTAGCCGTCTTTCCATCTCCACCCGAGCCTCTTCGGATTTGATGCGCTCAGTGATATCTAAAAAAGAAGCTATAAAAAATTTCACCGATCGATCGGGATTACGATAGCATGACACGGTCAAGTGGGTGGCAAGGATCGCGCCATCTTTACGTATGAATCGCTTATCCAATTCATAGGTTTCGATTTCACCGCATAAAACCTTGTTGAATTGTTCAAGATCGCGGGCGAGGTCTTCAGGAAAGGTCATCTCCGACCAGGTTTTTTGTCGCAATTCTTCCTCGGGATAACCAAACATCTCGCAAAGGCGCCGATTTACTCGCAGCCACCCTTTTTCCACCGATGTTATGGCTATTCCGATATTCCCATATTCGAATTGAGACCGGAATAGAGCCTCGCTTTCTTTCAACGCTTCTTCCGCGTTTTTCCGCTGAGTAACATCATTAGACAGACCAAGAACGCCGACGACATTGTTTTCTTTATCGATAATTGGCGTCAGAAGCACGTCAATCCAGATTTCGCCTATCGGGAAGGGTTCAAGAATTGTCCCTTTAAATACTTGCCTTGTGGTGATAACGTTTTGAATCGCCCGAAGATGTTTTTGCGCAGACTCTCCTGGGAAAAGTTCCGTCAGATGCTTATCAATGGCGTTTTCCGGGCTCATGGCTAAACTTCTCGCCGCGCTGGGGTTGATATATTTCACATATCCCCGGGTATCGATAAGATAGATCATTTCCGGCGAAGTATCGGCCAGCATGCGATATCGCTCTTCACTGATCTTGAGCGCTTCCTCGGCGCGTTTTCGGGCGGTGATATCGTTGCAGATAATGAAAATCGCCCGCTCTCCTTCATAATCAATTATGTTGGCCGAAAGCAATACCCAATAGTACTTTCCCGATCCAGATCGCAGTTCACATTCATAATTCTCCAATTTGCCGTTTTCTTTTAGTTTGCTAATAAACATATTGCGGTCTTCAGGATGCGCCCAATAGTCGCGCGCGATATTGCCGATAGCATCAGATGCCGGAACTTCAAAAAACAGCGCCGCCCGTTCATTGATAAACAGAACCCGGCCGGATTCAATTGATGTCACGACGACCGGAAACTCATTGTTCCCAACCAAAAGCTTGTAACGTTTTTCGCTCTCCTGGAATGCCTTTTGAGCTTTTATTCTATCGCTAATATCACGAATACAGGCCATTACAAGATAATCATTGCCTACTAAAATTCTTTGAAGCAAGACCTCTACAGGAAAAGTCGATTTATCCTTCGGTCGGCGGGCGACAAAATCCAAAGTTAGTTTTTCACCATCCAGCGCCCGTTTCCAAATCGCTTCGGCCTTTTCCTGTGGAAAATCCCCGCCGAGCAAATCGCCGATAATTCTTAGCTTTTTGGCGTCTTGAATAGTTATGCCAAAATTCTTTAAGGCGGTATCGTTAATATCGATAATGTTTCCCTTCCTATCATGGATAATAAGATCATCAGGATAGGAATCAAAAATCGCCTTAAATCGATTCTGGCTCATCTTTTTCTCCAACCAACCCGGCGCGCCGGACGAAACCTTACTCC
>CAZTNJ010000251.1:0-1613 GCA_964614835.1 uncultured Ignavibacteria bacterium
GTTAAAACGAGGCGGGGTTGACATCCCGCCCCTGCTCCTTCTTCTTTTAGCTCCAGATTACTTCAAGAATTTTCGCGGCATCTTTGATAACCTTGGCGTATGCCACAGATTCGCTGATTACCGCCTCCTCTAAACGGCGTTCGATAATCTTGTCGTATTCGACAGTCAAAGGCTGCGCGAAAACCTCTTCAAGCGCGAAACGATTATCGATGCCTACCAGATAATCGTTGGGAACCTCATCGCAGCGCACCAGAGTCGCGCCCAATGGCGAGGTGATTTCGCCGGATGTCTGGAATTTGAATCCGATTAGCGGATCTTTGAATTCGCTGATAGTCAGCACTTTCAGAAGCATGTCTTTGTGACAGACGATAACGTTTGGCTGATAAGGGAAAATCTCGTTGAAGAATTTCACCATATCTTCGTAGTCAAGGGTGCCGGACACATCGGAATGCAATATGGTGGCGGCATTGTTGTTGCCATCGCCGGAAATTATAGTGTTGACTGCCAGCGCCACTCTATCCGACGCCAACCGATAACCGATGTACCATAACAGCACCTTGAATTGCGCCATCGTCCGGTTTCGCAAAGCCCGATAGGTTACTTTCAAATTAAGCCCGTAATCTGGAATCACCACAGTGTTGGCCTGATCGGTTACGGTAATCGCGGGTACTTCGGCAGCCTCGCCGGTTGGCCGAAGCGACAGTTTCTTATCAGCAGTGCCGGTATCGATAAAAAACGGCGTGTAACGCGACCCGCCGATTCCGGATGTCGAAGCAATCAGGCGGCCAAGTTCGGGGCGCATATTCTGGCCGCGCCGGATTTCTCGCATCACGAATTCCGGCATCAATGCCGGCGCGGCCTGATAGAACATATCGACGGTTACGGGATTTTTACCGCCGGTGCGAAGGCCATGCAAAGCCAGTTGACGTTCGAATGCATCCAAAGGCGAGCCGGCCGGGGACGGATCGTATTCAGGCAATTCCAGAAGCTCACTTAGGGAAAGGCCGCGATTTTGAGCCTCCAGATAAAGCTCTTTCTCAACCCTGATATTTTTGGCGCGCGATAAATCGACCATTCCCGCCGATGCTTGTTGGGAATTCAGGTTTTTCTCGTTGAAAGCAAATGGGCCTACTCTATCGATAAAACTATTCAGATTTTCAAAATTCATTTTTCAACTCCTAGTTCAAAATGATTGTGACATCGCTGGTGCCATTAACATTAATTACGGTACCGCGGGCGACATTCCCGCCAGCCGGGTCATACCCGGTTAACACCGGCGCCTGGCGAACCGATCCTGAACCGTTGACAACGACTCTATTACCAATCGAAGGGATAGTCGCGGCTACCGGAAGGGTCATTATGCCGCTTATTTGAACTGTGGCCACCCGTTTACCTTTATCGTTGTCGGTTAAAGATAAATCGATTAGTTTGCCAAGCAGTGGATCGCCGGTTGAACCGAAACCGATTTCATAATTACCGGATAAGGCCACCGCTTTGCCGATATCGCTGTCTTTTAGATCATCGTTGCCTGCGGTCTGGTGGATTTTAAATGTGGCGAACATTCCGCCTATCGAATCTAAATTATGCTCTCTTATTGCCATGTTTATCTCCTT
>CAZTNJ010000252.1:0-1603 GCA_964614835.1 uncultured Ignavibacteria bacterium
CAGACTGTTGACAAAGTAATTTGTTAGCAGTCTTTTTTATTGCGGGATTTTGCTTATTCTCCTATAGAGTAATCATGATTTTAAATGTTTATAGGAGATAGCGATGTTTCGCAAGGACAATGTCAAGCAGGTAAAAAGCGAGTATGTTTGTATAGAGGATTTGGTTCCTCCGGATCATCTATTAAGGCAGATCGATAAGCACATAAAGTTAGGCTTCATTTATGATAAGATGAAGGGGCTTTATTCGGACAAGGGTCGTCCTTGTCTGGATGTGGTGTTGCTTTTTAAGATGATGTTGATCGGATATCTTTATGGTATTCGTTCGGAGCGGGAGTTGGAGCGGCAGATTCAAGTAAATGTGGCATACCGGTGGTTTTTGGGCTTGGGTTTGACGGATAAGGTACCGGATCATTCGACTATCAGCCAGAACCGGCGGCGGCGTTTTAGAGATAGCGGTGTATTTCAAGAAGTATTTGATGAGCTAGTCAGGCGGGCGATGACGCTGGGGCTGGTGACCGGGCAGAATCTATTTACGGATTCGACGCACTTGAAAGCTTCGGCGAATCGCAACCGCAAGGAGGTGGTTGAGGTAAAAGAATCGCCCAAGGAGTATCTGGCGGAGTTGGAGAAGGCGGTGGAAGAGGAGCGTTTGGAGCATGGTCAAAAGCCGTTGAAGAATAAGGATGATAAGCAGCCCAAGACGCGAGAGATAAAGAGAAGCCTGACCGATCCTGAGAGCGGTTACATGTGTCGGGAGCAAAAAGGGGACGGTTTTTACTATCTGAATCATACAACAGTGGATGGTAAGTACAATATCATTACCGATGTTTATGTGACACCTGGTAACGTTCATGATTCGGTGCCTTATATCGGACGGTTGGATGTTCAGGTGGAGAAGTTTGGTTTTGGAGTAGAAGGGGTTGGTCTGGATGCGGGTTATAATACGGCGGCGATCTGTAAAGGGTTGAATGAGCGGGGCATCTTTGGTGTAATTCCCCACGTAAGGACGAGGCGCAAGGGTTTTAAGATACAGAAGCGGCATTTTGTATATGATAAGGGGTCAGATGAATACGTTTGTCCCTGTGGCCAGAGGTTGAGATATCGGACAACTAATAGGGCGGGTTTTAAAGAGTATGTTTCAGATGCGAATATTTGTGCTTCTTGTAAGTCATTACCGGAGTGCATGGAATCAAAGAGTAAAATTCGAGTGGTAACACGGCATGTTTGGCAGGAACACCGCGAGAAGATTCGGGCCAATACCCTAACAAGCGAAGGCAAATATTTGAGACGCAAAAGGCATGAGACGGTGGAGAGGTGTTTTGCCGATGCCAAAGAGCTTCACGGGTTAAGGTATGCCAGATTCAGAGGTCTTAAGAATGTTATGGAGCAGTGTCTGATGACAGCACTGGCGATGAATATCAAGAAGATGGCCCGCCATCTTTTATCATTTTTACTTAAAATCTGGCATTATAGAAGACGTAACAACGCATTTAGACGATATTGGGCAATATTTTAAAAATCCAACCTCAAAATTGCAAAATCACCAGCAAAAATCATAAAAAAACAAAGGGCGTCCGAAAAACACCCTTTTGTCATCAGTCTG
>CAZTNJ010000253.1:0-1528 GCA_964614835.1 uncultured Ignavibacteria bacterium
CTCGGAACAAATAGAAGTAAAAACCGATTCAGAATCAAGAATGCCGGTTGAATTTATTTGGAGAGGGCAAACCAAGGCTGTAAAAAATATCGTTACGGGTTGGCAGGATTGGAAGTTTCCGGGAGGAATTCATAAACCGACCTGGCGGCAAAGGCGACATCGGAATTATTACCAGATTTTATGCGATGATCAGCGGCTCTACGAAATTTACTTAGATAGAGGAATTGACGGCGAACCGAAGTGGTTTTTGTATCGTATCATAGAGGATGAAACTTTTACATAGGCTAAATTATTTGACCAAACATAGTAAATGGAGGTAAGCAGTCTGAAAAAGGTATTTATCAATATGGTTGTTGCGCGATTCGGCCTGTGGTTTATTATCCTGGCCGCAATGGTGATTTGGGCGATTCCGGCAGTCGCCCAGCAATATCGAACGACGATTGAAACGAATCCGCCGGGCGCTTTTCTTACTCTGGATGGGGAGTATCGGATATCGGCAACCGCGCCCTGCCGGATTCCCGATAATATCATAGGCAATTATCGGCTAAAAGCAAGATTGCCCGGATATGAGTCATGGAGCGGCGATATTCTTATATTGCCGAATCAGGATAATGTTTTTTCATTTAAGATGGCTCCCAAAACACGATTGAAAGCCTCGCTAAGGTCTTTGATTATCCCTGGCTGGGGCCAGTACTACTCCGGCCAAAAAACCAGATCGTTGATTATTGGTTTTGGGACAATTGGGGCCGGTATTGGCGCATATTTAGCCGATAATGATTTTCGCAAGAAACGCGATGATTATTTTGACGCGAAGATCGATCTGGCCAATGCCCGTACCGAAGAGGAAATCAGCCGGTTGTGGGAAATTACTCGGCAGAAAAATCGAGAAGCCTACGATGCGGAAACAACGCGAAATACCCTAACCGGAATCGCGATTGGAATGTGGGCTTACAACGTATTGGATGCTATGATATTTTTCCCCGAGCATAAATTGATTTCGGGGCTGCCAAAAGTTAATGCCAATTTCGATGGACAGGCGGCCCAAATCAAACTAACGGCAGCGTTTTGAGGTCGCCAATGAGGAAATTACTATTAATAATAATGACGCTGGGCGTTTTCGTGATTGGCTGCGATCGGGAGATACCCACTCCATCGGGCTATCCCCCAAAACCGGAGTTACCTATTGCGCCGATTAATCTCGTTATTACGGTTGCCGACCGCGCTCTACATCTGAACTGGCAGCCTGGAGATGATGAGGAAATCGAGAGATATCGTATTTATAGAGGGGATTCGCTTACTGCCGCTTTCATTCTGATAGATTCTTCATCAGCCAATTCATATGTAGATAACAATTTGATAAATAACAGATTATACTTCTATCAGGTCAGCGCCGTCGATTCGCTGGGAAGATCTGGAAGCCGTTCAGTTATTGCCTGGGGGACGCCCAATTTATTTTCGGTGTCAATAAACGGAGGCGACAGTGTAACGAACAATCGAGAAGTTACACTTAGTATGTTAGCCCCTGCCG
>CAZTNJ010000254.1:0-1510 GCA_964614835.1 uncultured Ignavibacteria bacterium
GCCCCATCGGCCGCCCCGCGTTCATAAGTGTCGGCGAATTGGGCATAAAATCCAAAGTCGCCATCATATCATAAAAGACCAGTTGAGTGGCCTCTAAATCTTCAATGGATGCTCCGTAATTTTTATCTGGTTCCGCTACAGCTTTAGCCACCCGCCAAAACAATTCTTCAGGCGATTCCTTTACCTGTCCCTGTTCATCCTTAGCCAGATATCGCCGACGCAATACTGCCAGCGAATTTTCGGTCAGTTCGATTTTCTTGCCGACCGCTTTGATATCCATCTTTCCCTCCTCCATATATACTCACCAAAACCGGATTAGGACTGAACCTCCCCGGTGGCTGTAAAATTTTGCTCGTCTATTACGAAATCCCAGAAGACTATTGGAGCCCGCTCTTTCATGATTTTCAAAATCGCGATCGCCAACTGGCGAATCTCCCAATGGGCCCTCTCATTTGTTCTAACCCAAATAAAATGGCGCAGTTCCCTGAAATTAGCCGTGATAACGATCTCCGAGGTCGTGCTATTGGGTAAAATATAGCGCGCGTCTTCCGGCGGAATTCCGGCGTCCAGCATTTCCTCGTATAAATCATAACAATGTCCAACGGCTTCTAAGTATTTTTCCGCGAAATTATCTGGGCTGTTTTTCAGTGATGGCGGTATTACCACGTCGAAACTGCGGGTCTTTTTCCGTCCCGGCTTATCGGCGTAACAAACATAACGTTGACTCTCCTGGGATGGCGAAATGAATCGGTGACGTACAAGTTCATGAGTCAGCACCCGCGAAGCTCCTTTTACTCTAAACGTCGCTGACGCGTGTTCCAGCACCGAATGATGTTGCTTACGAATAACTTTCTGAATCAGCTCTATGGTTGACTCCGGTGGATTATATCGATGAAACGATAAATAGCAGGTCCGACAAGCCCGTTCTATCAGTTGTTCGGCATCCGGCGTGATTGCCTCTAAAGTGACATTCAATCCGGTGCTTTGTATTTGGCTTGTTTTTATCAAAAGATCTCCCTCATTCAAAATAGCCTCTCTGGCCTTTTGAGTTTTTTGGACTATTCTTTTTTCACAATCTTCTTTTCCCTCGATGAGGGGCTGATATATTACCCCCGCCCCCCAAAAGTGTCAAGCCACAAAAAATGAAAAGTTTTAGAAATTTACAAGCCTCATATTTATAAGCCCTTAGCCGCTCATAGTTAATTAATTTGACACTAATAACCATTTAATAATCGTTCAAACATTTGTGTGTTTATTTTACAATTGATTGTAAATCAATATGTTAACAAACATGGAAAGTTAACGCTGGTTGCAATGCGACATTTTTTCCAAAAAGAAACATTTTTAAATTGTCAATCCCTTGCGATTCATGCTATTATAGAAATAGGTTTAATTAGCCCATTCCTGCCGTTTGGGCAGGCGGATCAAAAAGGACCGGGTTTTGGAGGCGGTCGCCTATATCATCAATTGCAATCTCTGGAGGGAGCGGATGCGTAAAATTAAAACTGAT
>CAZTNJ010000255.1:0-1480 GCA_964614835.1 uncultured Ignavibacteria bacterium
GATGAGTTTCCCCGAAAAATTTTAAGGTGGGAGGAGGGTTAGTTGGTTTTTGGGTGTCCATATGGGGATTGAGTAATTTAGTCCGGTTTTGGGGTGGTTTAGTAGTTTTTTGATTCCGTCGGCGATGGCGTAGTAGCGGAAACTGGCTAAGCCGAAGATTCGTTTTGAGGCATTAACAATGATGCTTGATAAGGCAGACAGTTTGAGTCGGCCGCCTATGTGGACGGCGGCGAAATAGGCAGATGCCAGAACCAGGGCCATCATGTTTTGCAGTCTGGTATATGTTTGGACCCGGACATCCTCAACAGCGTAGCTTTGTTTGATAAAACGGATGGTTTCTTCTATGGCCCAGCGGGTTAGATATGATTTTACTACATGTAAAAGAACCGCCCGGTTTTTAGTAAGGGGTAAATTAGTCAGGATCATCAGCGGCTCCTGTCCGAAGCCATCAACCACCACTAGACATAAAGGCAGAGGTATATTCGGCAGACAGACTTTACAGAAACCGAATGAAATATCGTAGCTGGTTTCTTTGTCGCGCTTTTCCCAGATAAGCGTCTCTGAATAAGGTCGAAAGCATCTTTGAGCCAATTCGGCGGCGATTATCTTTTGGCCTTTATAAACCAGACTGCGATCACCTTTGAGACGGATAATGAAGCGTTGTCCCGATGTCAGCAGGTGATCAAAGATAATCCCGCGATCCATGCCTCTGTCCATGACCCAGGTCCCCTTGTTATCGATAGTACGGGATACCATCTTGACGGCTCTGAATATCTCCGCGTTTTCTCCTGGACAATCAGGCGCGGCAATAGAATAAAGTCGATTGTAGAGCGGAACGATCTCGCTTTTGCCCACCTGCGCCGCTATTACCTGAACCGTCCAATAGCCATCGGCCAACTGCCCGCAACTGCCATCGTGAACTCTGCCCAAATACTCCATCCTTTTAGCATAAGGCTTGGCGATATCACTTAAATCCAAAATTAACAGGCTGTCGGCCGTTACATCATTCTTTGCCTGTCGCAAAATACCAACCGTTACCTTTTCCCAAAGCCCTGGTCGTGACAACTCAAATGAAAGTCGGTTAATGGTTTTTATTAAAGGTATCTTCTCGGAAAGACAACGAGCAATCTTGCTTAAATGAACCGATTGCTCACAAGCCATTCCATACAGCATCTCCATGACGAACCGTCGGCCAACCTTCGGCAACCCCGTGGAAACCTTCCCCGAAAATAGCCTAATTTGCTCTTTGAGTTTGCCGTTTATTTTAGTTAAATTCACTCGGGCCTCCTGTTGCAGATAAAGGGCTTATAACATATCAGCATTCCCTGAATCTACAACCGGTAGGCCCTTATTACCATCTCCAAAATCCTCAGAGATTCCCCGCTTTTTAAAAACTTCAAATTCCAGATTTAAAAAATGCTAATCTATTGAATACATTCGGGTTCTATGAAATTAATCCAAAATTACGGGGAAAGTCCTG
>CAZTNJ010000256.1:0-1328 GCA_964614835.1 uncultured Ignavibacteria bacterium
CACTACTGTCCCAACATTAGTTGAATAAATTCAACTGGTTAGCTATTTCAATCATATTTTCTTCCGGCTCACAATTGCTAAGTGCTTGTTCTATGGGTACTTTTTCAAATAAAGTGACGCTTAAAATCTGTAGAATCTGATAGAGGCTGCCTTTGAGATTAAGACGTTTTTTTATTATGGCTACCAAGACATAGATGCTGATGGATATCCAGATTTGAGTCTTGACCGCATTCTCTGATAAACCATAAAACTTCTTTATCCGAAGATGTCCTTTGACCCACTTGAAGAAGAGCTCTACCTGCCAGCGGCAGCGGTAAAGTTCAGCGATGGTTAATGCCGGTAAATCAAAGTTGTTGGTCAGAAAAACAAGGCGCTTGTCCAGCATCTTATCTTCATAGCTTATGCGTCTGAGTCTTTCCGGATAATCTATCCCGGCATAGAAGCCTTTAAGCGTAACGGTCTGATCGCTTCTGATTCCCGCCTTTTTATCTTTGGCATGAGAGTAAAGACGCTTGTAGTTGAAATTGCTCTTGGCTCGGGTTACAAAATATGCCAGGGATTTTTGAATGCCGTAAAGGCGGGCAAAGTCAATATAGGCTTTATCCAGAATATATATGGCACCCGCCTCCACGGAGAGCTTATCAAGGATATTTACATCATGAACCTTTCCCGGTGTTACCAGCACCATAGAAGGTATATTACCTCGCAGATCCAGAAGGGTATGCATTTTTATAGCCCCCTTCCTCTTGCGAAACTCCGCCCAGGGAAAAAGAGATAAACATAAATCAATCGTAGTGGAATCAAGAGCGTAAACCGTCTCCTCCAGTTCCACTCCAAAAGGGTCATTTGCACAAAGCTCCCTGGCCATACCGATGAGCATCTTGGTGAAATCCTCATAGATGCGATAGTCTCTTGTCTCGTTGGCATGAGCCAGTGTATTGCGAGATATCTTCCCCCGGATGCCCATATGATAAAGCTTGATATGAGTCGCTCTCAGGCAAGCCTCGATATCTCGCAGACTTTCCCTGTAGGTTAGCTGAGCGAAAGCCATGCAAAGATACTGATCCCAACAGGAGAAGCTCTTTATCTTGTAATTGCCACTGTAGCGTTCCACGCATTTGAGAAATTCGTATGTCGGAATAAAATCCATAAGCTGCGAGAAAAGAATCCTGCCTAAATGCATTAGCCGTCTCCTTCCGGGTTACCACCTCGGAAGTATGGTAAAATCGGCTTTCCAAATTCAAATCGAAAAATCCCATTTTCCGCTAAAATCCCTTATCATCTATCCACTTACAGCAACCCCAAAAAGAAACGTTGGGACAGTAGTG
>CAZTNJ010000257.1:0-1245 GCA_964614835.1 uncultured Ignavibacteria bacterium
GGTAATGTCAATACTTGTGTGTAAGTATTTTGGCGTATCCTTATCTGCTTAACTAGGCTACCTCCGAACAATATTTGGCAATAGGTTTAATGTGGCGGTTATTTTGGGACCACTTGTAATTGAAGTACTCGAATAGGCTGACAGTGATCCGTTTACAGCTTTTACTATCAGGGAAAGAACCCATCACTTTCAAGCGGCGCCTGATTTCTCTGAAACAGCGTTCGATGACGTTGGTGGTACGAATGATCTTATGGATCGAAGAATCAAATTCGAAGACTGGAATTAGTTTATCAAAATCATTCTCCAGGCATTTAACGGCTTTAGGCGCCAGATTCTGCCAGGTGGCTTTCCATTGGCGGAACAGGTTAGCCGCTTGGCGGGGACTTTGGGCACTCATGATTTGGCTGGCCTGTTGACAACATTCCTTGGTAAGTTTTTTAGAGCAATAACAGCCGACGTTCCGAAGTTTATGTACCCAGCAGAGTTGATGGGGCACTTCTGGGTAAACCTCTTCAATGGCCGACCATAAACCCAGAGAGCCATCCATGGTTATCAACTCCAAGGCCGGCCCTTTTAAACCTCTGGCCTTGAGATTCTCCAGAAACGATAAATAATTTGCCCGGCTCTCGCTTTTGGCCAGGCGAAAGCTTATTAATCTCCGTGAACCATCCCGCTTGATTCCATAAGCCACTAATAACACCATCCGCTTGGCCTTAAGCTCGTATTTGACCCTGATATTAATCCCATCGATAAATAAAAAGGCAAAGTCATCGTTTATAGGCGAGTTCTCGAATTGACGAACCAATTCATCCAAACTCTTAGTCACCTTCGAGACATAACCCGCCGATACCCGGTATCCACATAAGGCATCCAGTACCTCCCCTACCTTATGGGTTGATACACCCCGTAAAAACATCGCCTTAATCCCCTCATCTACCTCCGGCGATACTCGCTTGTACTCCTCAAGATAATCAGGATAATAACGGCCATCACGAACTCGTGGTATGGCCAAATCAATTGCTCCCAGACTGGTCAACAGTCTGCGCGACCGATAGCCGTTGCGGTATCCTCGCCGACTCGCCACCCTCTGGTTCCAGCCCGCCTGAACATGTTCATACAAATCATCCGCCATCATTTGCTCTAGGACTTGCTTCAACATCCGCCGACTACCATCCTGCCAATCCATCCGAAACATCTGCTTGACCTCGGCCATGTCCAACACTAAATTAGGCTTGGAAAAATCAA